>CAVCXB010000087.1:0-12322 GCA_963605535.1 Wujia chipingensis | reverse complement strand
GGCAGATCTCAAGCATATGAGCCTCTAAGATGCCTTCCTTGCCCGGAACTAAGTTATAAGTGTAATCCTCAAGCATAGAGGTTCCCTTTGCATCCTTCATTCCTGCGGTCATGATCTTCATTAAACGTACCATGGCAGCGACCTTCCAGTCACCCTCTGCACCGAAACCGTATCCCTTTTCCATGAGTCTCTGGATTGCCAGACCTGGCAGCTGCTTTAATGCGCCCAGATCGCCAAAGTGAGTTACGATTGCCTGATAGTTCTTCTCCTCAAGGAAACGCTCGAAGCCAAGCTCGATCTGTGCCTGTACAGCAACATGCTTCTTAAACTCCTCTGGGTCACGTCCCTCCAGAAGAATGTTGTACTTGCTGTAGTACTCGTCTACCAGTGCATTGGTATCCGATGCGGATACGGCCGCTACGGACTCTGCGATCTCGTTTACCGGATAAGCGTCGATCTCCCAGCCAAACTTTAACTGAGCCTCTACCTTATCGCCCTCGGTTACGGCAACGTTTCTCATGTTATCGGCAACACGCATAACACGGATGTGGCTGCTCTCGACAACGCCAACTGCGGTACGCATCCAGCTACCAATCTTCTTCTGAAGCTTCTCATCAGACCAATGACCTACTACTTTCTGTTATTTTATTCTATGATGTTGGGGTCAAGAGGTCAAAAATCCTCTTGCAAGCAAGCTTGCATCGGCTTTCTGACCTTTTGACCCTGGTATCTAAAAAATACTATATTGCCAAATCAATGCTTCTGATAAGCAAAGATTGGACGGCCCGTCTCGTCGTACTGCACTTTTAACAGGTGAGCATGACGATTTGGATCGTATAGCGGATCCTTTGTCTTGATGCCATCGTAGGTTCTCGCATGGTAAACCATGATGTCATTGCCGTCCTCATCCGTTGTAAAGCTGTTATGGCCTGGACCATACAATCCCTTCTCTGGGTCCGTTGCCAATACTGGCATACGCTCCTTTGTCCAAGAAGCCGGATCAAGCAAATCTGCATCCTCATCTGCACTTAAAAGACCAACACAATAACAGGAACCGGTTCCGCTGGCGGAGAAGGTTAACCACAGCTTTCCAGCGTGCTTTAACACAGCCGGGCCTTCATTTACCCAGAACAAAATGCGCTCCCAGTCATAATCTGGTGTCGTGATCATCTCCATGACCGTTGCCAGCTTGTCCGGTGATGCCATCCTGGCAATGTAAAGATTGGATATGTTGGATGCCTTCTGTGCCCACACATAATAGTAATCACCCTTATGCTCGAATATGGTTGCATCCAGCGAGAAATCCGTAAAGGAGAACGGATCGTCATCGCAGCCCTTCATCGGGCCTAACTCGCTCCACTCACCTGTCATCGGATCACCATCGCATACAAGCACGTACGGGCGAATCTTCCAGATATCCTCTGCCTCGCCTGCAGCAAAATAAATGCACCACTTTCCATAGACAAAATGAAGCTCCGGTGCCCAGATATGGCAGCTCATCGGGCCATGCTCATGCTTAACCCAGATCTGACGCTCCTTCGCGTCCTTCAGACCGTTTAAGGTCTTGCTGCTGCGAAGCAAAATGCGGTCATAAGCCGGATAGGAAGCGGTAAAATAATAGGTGCCATCGGCAGCCTTGCATACAAACGGATCGGCGCGCTGCTCAATAAACGGCTCATTGTACTCGGTAATCGGTCCATTTTTTTTAAGTGACTGCCAATTTGTTTTCTCGTCCATTTAATTTCCTCGCTATTTCCTCACTCTGACTTATTCTACGGTTACAACCAGATGAAGCACGCTGCACTTTGGAAGTGTCAGCTTCAGACCGCTCTCGGTAAGCTCTGCGCCATTAAATGCTTCGCACTTTACCTGATCTGGATTGTCAAAGGTGTTATGCTCATGCATCTCACCCGTTAAGATCATGCCCTCAACTGCTGCCACCTTTCCACTATCAAGCACAACGTCAACTGGATAGTCCTCGGTAACAGACTCGTTTGTCAGTGTGATGTGCATCTTTCCATCCTTGCCCATGGATACAGACTCGGTCATATTCGGTGCCTGATGACCCTCTGGTCCAATCAGCTGTGTCTCAAGGGTGCTGTCAAGAAGCTCGGCATCCTGATGTGCCTGATACAGATAGAAAACAAACCAAGTCGGAGTTTTGATCATGCGCTCACCATCGGTCAGAATGACAGACTGAAGTACATTTACCATCTGTGCGATATTGGCCATCTTGACACGGTCACAATGCTTATTGAAGATATTTAAGTTGATTCCGGCAACAAGTGCATCACGCATGGTATTCTGCTGATATAAGAAGCCCGGATTGGTGCCTGGCTCTACGTCAAACCAGCAGCCCCACTCATCGACGATCATGCCGACCTTCTTCTCTGGGTCATACTTGTCCATGATTGCGCCGTGACGTCTGATCAGCTCTTCCATGTAATAGGTACGTCTCATAGTCTCATACCACTCGGTCTCGGTGAACTCAGTTGCACTTCCCTTGTGCTCCCATCCGCCCGGATGCGTATAATAATGAAGGGACAGGCCATCCATTGCACCGTGTGCCTCCTTTGCCATACGACGATTCGTGGTCTCAAGAACCTTCTCGGTCCACTCATAATCGTCTACATTGGCACCGCAGGCAATCTTACTAATCGGCGCTGCATTGTTATAATTTCTCACATAGGTCTGGTAACGACGATACATCATGCCATACTGCTCTGGAAGCATGTTTCCGCCGCAGCCCCAGTTCTCATTGCCGACACCAAAATAGTCTACCTTCCACGGCTCCTCATGACCATTCTTTGCACGAAGATCTGCCATCGGGGATACGCCCTCAAAGGTCATGTACTCGACCCACTCGGACATCTCCTGTACCGTTCCACTACCCATATTTCCGTTGATATAGGTCTTGCAGCCAAGCTGGCGGCACAGTTCCATAAACTCATGCGTACCAAAGCTGTTGTCCTCAACAACACCGCCCCAGTGCGTATTGATCATCTTCTTTCTGCCTTCCTTCGGGCCGATACCATCCTTCCAATGGTACTCATCTGCAAAGCAGCCGCCCGGCCAGCGAAGTACCGGAACATGAATCTCCTTTAATGCCTCAACCACGTCATTTCTCATGCCGTTTGTGTTTGGAATCGAAGAATCCTCTCCCACGTAAAGACCTTCATAAATGCAGCGTCCCAGATGCTCAGAGAAATGTCCCTGAATCTCAGGATTGATATGTCCCTTGATCACGTCTGGGCGAATATGTAATTTTGCCATAACAAGCCTCCTTTGTCTTTAATTTTGTTATCTCAATTTTACAACTTGTACCCTCGTATTGACAAGTTGTTTCTTAGGAAAATGCAAGTTTTTATATAAAGCAATGTTTATGGCAAAGCCCTATAGTATCAACGTTTCCTGATATCCCGATTTTTTTTCAATACGCATCCGTTTCACGACTCCTAACAATCGCGGATCTGTAATGCGATCAAGCTGTTTTAATCGCGTGTCAGAAATTGGTTCTTTTGACAGACATTTTTGATAGCTTGCCTCATCCATATGAAGAAAATGAAATTTTCCCAGATAAAATAAAGCAAGCCGCTGTGCAATCCACAAACCCTCCGGGTCGAAATCACCTGAATAATACACGGTTGTATGAGATGCAGCAAATAGTTCAAGTGCAATAAGTGCAGCAAGCTTTGGCTGTCCATTCATACAAAGGCAGGTGGAATCTGGATTTTTTGCACAGCGAAGTGCAAACACGGAAGGATTTTCATCAATATAAAGTGTCTTGGTTGGGCTCTCAAGGCATTTTAATTTGGTTAATACGGTAAGCGGAACTTGAAGGATGTCATGCTCTGCTGCAAAACCTTGAAGTCCTCTGTGGCAGGTGCCATCTTTTCGTATACCAGTTGCATGATATAAGAGTACATAGTTTGAGACATCGTCGAGTAAAATTCCACATGCAAGAAAACTTTTCTGACGCTTGTAGGATGGAAATTGCTCGGATGCCGGCACCTGAATGTCTCTTTGTTCAAGATCGAGAAGAATGACCTGATCGAGAAGATCACCCTGTACGCCTCCCTTGTCAAAGGCATGTGGATTTCTTGTCAGGCGCGCAGCAAACACCGGAAGATACTCAGTAGCGGATGTTCGATATGGCAGGGAATTTATGATATCAGCAGAAAGAAAGAGACGGCGTTTCCACTCCCGTAAATCTTTCTTGATACTTCCTTTTTGCAGTTCAAGAAGAGACAGTATAAGGGATTGTGCAGCAGTGTTCTCACAGTATTGAGAAAATTCTGCCACTATCGCCTGCTGTTTCTTTTCTTCGTTTTCTTTCTGCTCCTTTTTGGAAATAGGCACACTGCCAAAATAAAGCTGCAAGAGCTGTTCTGGAAATACATCTGCGTAGCGACTTGCGCAAAGCGCCTTTGAAAAACGCTCTGCGCTGATGGTGATACTTTTTTGCCCATGGAAGTTCTGCCCAAAGAAGCCCTCCAGCACATCAATTTCATGTGCGGATGGATTTGCCACCCGCACACTTCCTGTAAACCGCCCAAAAGATGCATATTTTTCCAAAAAGCCAGATAATAGCTTGTGCCAAACGGGGTCTGATTGAAAATATGTCAGACATTCACACTCATTGTTGTTCAAGTGCTGCACCTTCTAGTGCCACCTCCTCTTCGTTTTCCAACAGTTTTTTGGAATGACCATTCCAAAGATAGGACATTACGGAGACAAATTTTGCATTCTCCGGGCGAACCAGCTGATAAATAGCCAGCGCATCAAGCGTGTCACTATCGCCCCAAAGGACCTGTGAGTTGATGATAAAATCAAACTCAAATTCGCTCATCAATCGGAACATATCACGAATATTTCGACTGTCGACACCGGCAAACGCCTCATCGAGTGAAATCAAACGAGGGGCATCCGCGCGTCCGCCCTGGTACTTTGCCACAACAGCTGAGAACAATGGCACATACATGGACATGGCTTTCTCACCGCCACTAAATGTTCCAAATACGCTATTTGTCAACTCCTTGCGGCGCTCGTTATTTTTCTGTGAGAACAGCTGAAATTCAAACCATTTACGATAATCAAGTGTATCCTTCATTACCTGATAAAACGATACCATTCCTACGCTGTCCCTTGCACTGCGTCTCGCCTGCTCGACCTTCGAGCGGAAGTGTTTTGAAAGCTTTTCAAAATCGCGCTCATTTAATAGATGCGAATCACGCTTTAATAGCTCAACGAGTTCCTTTGTATCCAGCTGATCTTCTTTTTCTGCTGTCTTGCTGCGCCAACGAAGCGACAGCTTCAGACCACTCGACGTATTCATCGCGTTCATCAGTGAATTCATCTTTTCGACCCATGCATTGGACGAATTAATTTTTGCACGAATCTTTCGTCCCATCGTGTTGGCAAGAATATCCTCAAATAAGGTACGGTCTTCGTTGCGAATTAGTCCGGATTCTTCCTCAATTTCTTCTGCAAGATACTGTGGCAGCTTCATGAATGGAATCTGGGTTCCTTTAAATTTTGCTGCAAAATCAGCACGACCTGCATGGATTGGCAGCTGCGGTGCATCCACATCCAGCTCTTCAAAAAGGTTTGTTTGCGCGACATCGTATTCTGTCAAGTATGCCTTATTTTCAAAAAACACCTGATTTAAATTTTTTACAAGTGTTTCTCTGTTCTGTCTTCCAGCACCTGATAAAAGCGATACTATCTGTACACTAGTAAGTATTTTTGGTTCACTCTGCTGAGAAAAACTCACATAACCAAGATCGCGCTCTGCCTCAAAGATTGTTTTTAACCAGGAAACAATTTGCTGTAAATGCATTGCCTGAATCTGGTCTTCTTTGATTTTGCCTTCCAGATCCTTTGCCGCATCCTGTTTTTGTGTTTTTTCCTGAACACAGCGTCTCATTTTTTCCGGATATTCCCGAAGCCACGTCAAGCACTGATCGAGTCGTTCCTTGATCTGCTCATAATCGGTCAACTCTAACTGCTTTTGAACAGATGAAAGTTCCTGTGAAATCTCTGTAAGATTTTTATTTTCCCGATTGACATCGTAGCGAATCTCATCAAGATCGGCTTCTTTTTGCTCCAAATCCTCTTCAAGCAAGCAAATATTGTTTTGACTGTTTCGATACAATTCATGCAGCGATTCTATATGCTGAAGCCCCGCTGTGTAAGAAAAAGCGGCTTCCTCTGCCCGTTCAAAAACAGAAAGACTACATTCAAGGTATAATTCTTGTGCTAATGTAAGCACTTCCTTTTTCTTTTCGTTTAACTGCTCGGCCAGTTTTTTACGCTCCTCCTCGATGTGCAGTGCTTCTGCCTGCAGACGATCACACTCGTGCGCAGCAACCTCCAGCATTTTTAACGCTTCTCTTAAATCCTTATCCTTTGGAAACGCCTGATACTCCTGTAAAAGCGTTTGTTGACGCTGTGCAAGTATTTGTTTTTTCTGCCAAAGAAGTGCTTTTTCTGCCTCCAAGTTTGCAAGAAGCGCCTTGCATTCTTCTATTTTTTGCTGACGATTTCGTTCTCTTGCCTGTGCACCAATAAATTTGGCCGTATATGTGCCAGTAATCGTACCTGTCACTGGTCCGATCTGGTAGATACCATTTGGATAGATTGCAGCAGATGCATCAGTAAGCGTGTTTGCGAATCCATCCATCGCCCTATTCGAACTCGAAGCTATAGCTGTTTTTGCTGCTCCATTTGTTGACGAATCTATCCATGCAATCTGACCAAGAATAGAAGTCAAACGCTGATTCATAAAAATATCATCGGCAGAGGCTCCTAGCTCCAGCGCATCAAGAAGGCTGTGAGCGGCGCGCTTTTTTGTGACAAACAGATAGCGGTCATAGCAGCTGTTATTGTCTTCGTTTATAGCAAGCACTTCGTCCTTATATTGCTCATCAATAACCAATGCATCAAGAATGCCCATTAACAAAAGGGATTCTTCTAAGCGATTGCAGGTTGCCTCGTCAAGCGTTTTGTCGAATTCAATCAGCTTATACAGCTCACAATATGGAATCTGCTTTTCGCTTAGACGCTTTCGATTTTCAATTACAGCTTCTGTGCGCTCTGGCTGCGGCTCTCTCTGATTTTCCCACTGAGACAATTCCGTTTTTACCGCACGGTACTGCTCATCCGTCTCTTTTTCTTCTCTTTCTACAGCAGAGGCTTCGGATTTCAGTTCATCTTTTGCCAAAATCCATGCATCACCGACTTTTTGCTGGACAATTGTAAAATCAGGCTCTTCCTGATAATCATCTGCAAATGCACAAAACTCATGCAGCAGCTCGCTGTCTAGCACCAATTCTTTGTTCTTGCCATTCCAGTTATAGAGTGCTTCCTTCCATTCATTTTGAAGCTGCACAAGCATTGCCTCTAGCTCATTTTGCTTTCGCTGCGCACCGTCCATCTCGCGCTCATTTTTCTCACGCTTTTGCAGCAGCGTATCCTTCTCACGCTCGAGTCCCTGCATGTTGCGAAGCATCTGGGTTCCCTGACGAATTTTTGTCTTTGTCGTCTCAAACTGCTGTCTATGCAGCGAAAAAGAATATTCCGCATCCAAATTAGAAAGAAGCTCATCCTGCATGAAGGTATGCTCCTCAAATGCCATATCTTCCGCCTGCGATGCCATTTCTTCAAGCAAGTCCTTTAGCTGCTTTTCTTTCTCGTAGCTTGTATCTTCTTCTAGCTTCTTACGCTTTTGAAGATCCAGATACTGATCCTCCTTTGCGGTCAAATTGCTCTTTTTTCGTTTAAAAATCCCCTGATGCTCCACAAGCTCTTTTGAAAGAGCAAGCTCGCGATCCTTTAATGCCACTGCATCGCTCTTACTCAAGGTCTCTTTTTCCTTTTCCATTGATGCCTGCATTGCATCCATCTGAACAAGCTCTTCCTCAAGACGTGCCGCTTCTTTTTCGCTGGCCTCTTTTTCGTGCATATGCTGTTTCATTTGCACTTCTGTCTGAGAAAGCTGACTTTTTTGTATCTCAAGATTCTGTGCTTTTTCGAATAAAATGCAGCGATTGTATCGGTCAAGCGATTGCGCAATCTTATCTGCCGCCTGTTTTGCCTCCTGCTTTGATTTCAGGTTCATACTCATGGAATCGATATTTTCAATTGCCTCTGACATCGGACGAAGATCATCATCCGAGAGTGGCTGCAAGGAATTGCTTAAAATTTCATTGATAATTGATGGTTTAAAGTCCTTCGACAGCTTTGGTGTTCGAAGCTGAATCAAAAGATCAATCATCTCTCGATACTCATCTACCGTGTCAAAGCCAAAAATCTGCTTATTCACATACTCCATGTAATCCATCTGGCGGTCAAATACGACACCGCCGTTTGCCAGACGATTCGTCAATTCTCGTTTTGTGAGCGGCACCTTTTCGTTTGTCTCACGATATAAGAAAAAATCTTTTCCGATTCGCCGTCCATCTGACAATGAAAAATACCATTTATCAAGTGGCTTTCCCTTTCTTGCGCGGATGCCCATTCCGATTGTCAAATAGGTTTCGCTGTCCTGACGCTTAAACTCCAGATACAAATAGCCGGTTCGCTCTTCACGCTCATCATCCTCTTCCAATAAATAGCTGCTCATCTTACGATCTCTTGAGCCAAACGGATCTAAGCGCTCCGGACTCATATTTCCATCAAGAAGAAGCGGCACCACGCTCTGCATCGTAACCGACTTTCCGGAGCCGTTTGAGCCTCGAAGAAGCATACGTCCCTTTACAAATGGAAATTCCTGTTCATCGTAATACCAGAAATTGACCAATCCTATTTTACTTGCCTGCCACCTGCTGTTCATTTACCTTCTTCTCCTTCTCCTGTTTGCTGTTTTAATTGCATCTCATACTCTTTTGGATAATGACCCACCAGTTTTCCAATTGCCGGATACAATACCACCTGACGACCGGATTCGATTCGCTTTAAAAACATCCATACTTCCATGCTATCTATGATGCAGCGCGTAAATTCACCCTCTGGCATCTGGCGAAGTTCCTTCGTAAAGCCATCCCCAAATGTGCGTTTCACTTCTTTTATCAAATTTTCAAGCTCTGCCGTCTCGATTGTAACCGTTTCATCTGTGGCAGCCTTCCATTCTTCACTTGTAATTTTTTCCTGAATCGGGCCAAAGCATAACAAACACACATCACTGATCGCATTTCCTCCCGGAAATACACCGCCCATGCGGCAATCCTCTCCTGATAAAAGAAATGCACTGCCTTTGTGAATATGCACCTGACAATCAAAGGTTCGCTCAAGATCCTCGCTCATGCGACGACCATAATATTTCAAGTACTCGAAATCCTCCTGCAAACCATCATTTTGATACATGCCTGGTGCAAATAAGAGGCGTTTGTAGACACGGTGTCGCCGCGCAATTCCCTTGCTCTCATCCATTTCGAACCAATCGCTTTCTTCAAAATCTTCTGGTTTTGTATAGCCCATAATATCATGGGAAAAATTACGCATAAAATAACGTGACACACCTGTATTTTCATAAAGAACCTCACCAGAGGCATCGTCCATAAAACCTTCATCTGTACCGTCTGTAATTCGAATCATTCCCTGATCCACTGCAAATCGCAGTACCTTAATCAGCCGTCTTCGATTTGCATAAAATGTCCAGTCTACATTTTCTTCTGGCATATTGGCAGAAATATATTCGGTCAGCTGAGACAAAATAAACTGTCCCTGTGGATCTTTGTCCTCCAAAAACATCAAAAGAATACACAAAAAAGCATATTCTTCCTTTGACGTAAACTCCTGTATGCCCATGAACGTTTCTGGAATCACGGGAATCTTTTCAAGCTTTACCATCAGTGCATTTTCAATAATGTGACAGCCCAACTTATCCGATGCAAATTTACGGATCTCCCCAAGCTGATCACGCACTTTATAATACAATTCCTTATCTTCCGCTTTTAAAATCCAGCGATTGTTTAACAGCGCATCCAGCTCTCTCATTACGCATCCTCCAAAAATTCAATTACCATATGTGGCATTGTAAAATTTCCATCTTCACAGTGAACAACACATTTCTCATTCACCAGACTTTTGTCTAACCGAAAATGACGTCCATCCTCGGTTCTTGCCTGAAAGGACGGATTTTCCATTGCGTCTGACAGCCATTTTAATAAGATCTCACGCACGCGCAACTCAATCACAGGAAGCGTGGCAAAATCAATGCGACCATCCTTTTCTAGCAGCCGAATTTTCGCTGCATCCTCCTTTTGCTTCTGTATCATCTCTTGACGTGCCTGTTGCTTTTGCGCATTTGTCTCTCGAATTGCGCTTCGGTTTGTTTTTTCTTTGTAGGTGCGCACACGCGGTTTGATCGTCATGTCAAACGGCTCTTCCTCATATACCCCCTGATTCATGCTATCCGTCTCACGCACCAAATCACCCTTTAAATGAAGGGGACGCTCCATTCCAAAGACCATTGCAGACATTTTATGCGCATCCTTTATATCCTCGCAATTTAAAAATAGTTTTGCTACCCTTCGATACTCCTCGCGCCTGTTCGCACCCGATGCATTCCTCTCGGTAATTCGTGCTGCATACCGAGTAATTTTGCGAATAATTTCATTTGTCTCATCAAAAAGACGGCTCGCCTCATTTTCATCGGTGCCGTCTGAAACAAACCAGTTATAAATGCTCTGAAAGCGACCTCTTATCTTTGGCTCTATGAGCTCTCTTGTCACTTCCATGTCAATTCGTGGAATGGACAATTCATAGGCGATTACCTTCTCAAAAACTTGAGTACAAACTTGAGTATCTAAGCTTCGTAGTGTCTCTTCAATCACACCAACATTTTGCTGTAATCCCTTGATGAAGCTTCGCAGATACTCGACCAGACGATCCTTAAACACAAGAAACTCTCTTGTGTGCATCATTTCCTCTGCCTTAACGCTATTGAGGTCACGCATATAATCCTTATAATTTTGATTCAGACGGATGAAGTCGTTATTCAAGTCATTCCACCAGGTATACACCGTATCGGAATCAATCCCTTCTTTTGCCATTTCCTTAAAACGATTTACATTTCGGCGAATACGTTCCAGAAGTGTCGGTTCAAGGGAAGCACCCTCAACAGATAAATTTTCCAGTCGAAGCACCAGACGTTCAATCTCAACACTGTACTCCGACATCTGATAGCGATATTTTTTATTTTTGAATTCTTCGATTGACGCAACCTTTCGCGTGTCTTGAATCGTGTTTAAGTTCTTCCACTCGACAAGCATCGCCAGATCCTGCTGACACTGTTCGATGCGATACTCTGCAAAGAAGGGATCTTCCTTCATCTGATCGTAGATTTCCTCTTGATAAAGCCAATAGTTTAATTTCTCATAATTTTCAAAAAAAATGCGCATAATGCAGCGATATCGGCTCACATTATCCGCATTTAAATATTTCGTTTCCGTCAGTGC
This sequence comes from Wujia chipingensis, assembly GCA_963605535.1. GTDB lineage: Bacteria > Bacillota > Clostridia > Lachnospirales > Lachnospiraceae > Anthropogastromicrobium > Anthropogastromicrobium chipingensis_A. Next base: position 863 of record CAVCXB010000087.1, on the reverse strand, counting down.
TTTCGTTAATTTTTCTGTAACCTGCACACTGCTTCCTCCATGCATTTTTAATTTAATCAGGTATGCCAAATATGTGACATACTGTCCCGTTCATTATAGCAAAATGGTTATAAAATACAAGAGGATATTTTAAATTTTTTAGCTTCTATTTATTTATATCTTCAAAAATCAAGACTACTCCTTACTCAGATTGCAAATTATTCCTGCGCATACAGTCCCGCCTGCAATTCATACATTGCCGCATATTTTCCGTTTTCCTTCATAAGTTCTTCATGCGTACCTTCCTCTGCAATTTTTCCGTTTTCAATGTAGCAGATGCAGTCCGCCTTTCTCGTGGAATACAGGCGATGCGAGATTAAAATCAAAGTACGATCTTTTCCGGCTGCAAACATACGCTCATACATCTCAGCTTCGGCTAACGGATCTAAACTGTTTGCCGGTTCGTCAAGAATCAATACGCCCGCATCTTCGTATAAAGCACACGCAATCGCAAGCTTCTGGCTCTCGCCGCCAGAAAGCTCGATTCCATCCTCATCAAACTCTTTTCCGAGTACGCTGTCCATTCCCTTCAGAAGATGACTCACACGCTCCCACAGACCGCTCTCCTCGAGCACCTTTTGAACACGTCTGCGGTCGGTTTCGTTTTGCATTTTTCTTAACAAGATGTTCTCTGCGATTGTGAATGAATCATGCACCGCGTCTGCCGACAAGGACTGATACTGCTCATAGATTTCCTTTGACAATGATTGCTTGATCGTCTCATTCCAGACTGGGTATTTTACCTGCGTCAGATAATTATTCACTACACTGTCAATTACTCCCGCCCCTAAAGGGATCGGGGCTTGCTAAGGGTCCCGTTACCC
>CAVCXB010000086.1:0-12322 GCA_963605535.1 Wujia chipingensis | reverse complement strand
TTCCATATAACTTGGTCAGGTAATAACAGCCATTCGGCACGTTTAATGCATCGCGGTCGTCATAGCTTGCAATTCCACTAAATACATTGGTGCTAAGCGTGCTCAGATCACCGCTCCAAAGCTCGGTTCCAACTGGTGCCTGTACCTGTTGGTTGACCGTCTGTGGAACCTGATCGGTAAGATACTCACTTGCGATGTAGCAGGTCGTTCCGTTGTACTCGACCTGGCTCCAGTCTGCCGTGTAGCCAATTCGATGGATGGATGCACCTGCCTCAAGGGAACCTACCTTTGCAGATTCGGTCGTTGCCGCCTCGCGGATGTTGACCTTCTGTGTTGCATACACCTCTTCGTCTCTCGGCTCATAGCCATCTGCTGCCTGCACAGAAGCAGCCTGTGAAGACGATGCTACAGAAGCGGCAGATGAGGATGACGCCTGAGAGTTTTCTGTCGATGCAGAGGATGAAGTGCTCGCGCTTGATTCACCCGGCACTAACGGAACCAGAAGCATCTCGTCCTCGGTCTTTGCCTTTGTCTGTGCTTCGGTCTGAGCCTCTGTCTGTGTCTCACTTTCCTGTGTCTGTGCCTGTTCTTTCGTCTGCTTCTGGCTCGCCGCATCATTTCCCTTTTTGCCACAGCCAGACGCAAACATCATGACTGCCGCAAGCAGCATAACGCTACTTTTCATTTTCCAGTTTCTCATACAAATTCCTTTCACCATTCCTGTTCATAAAAGCCCTGTGTGTGTATTCCAAGCTCCTCCGTTAGCGCCATAAGACGTTCCTTTTGAGTCAGATCTGTGCACCATGCCAGACCACAGCCTGCCTCGATCGTGCCAGGCAGCGGAATCATTCGCCCGGGAAGGCTATGTGTGGTTGCCGCCTGCTGCATATGCATGGCATCTGTGGTCGTTGGAAATACCACCATCAGCTTTTTTTCTTTTCTTGCAATACTCATCGTTGATTGCCTGCTTTCCCTAGATTTGCGTAATCAGTCAGAGCTATGTAAAATTAATTCCGTTAATCGCCCCTTGTTATAGCAGCATGGAAAGCACACGCCTAATATACCAGACAAACGCGCGTCTGTCTACCGCCTCTGCTGGATAAATCGGATACGTGCCAAGGCAGACCTCACCAAGCCAGTATGATACCTCTCCACAAATTTCCTGCCCCAAGATGGGCGCCGTAAGCTCCTGTCTGGCCCGGATGCGAATCTCAATCTTTTCCCCAGCTCGTGCCAACACCTGATACGATTTGGGCGCATCAGGGCAGACAAGTGCGACCTCTGCCTGTTTTTCCTTTTTCCAGTCGTACTCGCCATCTATGACCAAAGCCTTCATCCCCGGTACAGGCGGCGTGTCCAGAGATTTTGCCGTGTACGCATTCAGTCCATATTTCATGAGCTTTTTCGTATCTGACCACTTATATCCTTTGTTGTTTGGCCAACCGCAGGCAAGAAGTGCTACGATGTAAAGACGGCCCTCTCGCTCAAGCGCACCGACGTAGCAATACCCGGCATTTCCAGTAAATCCCGTCTTTCCGGTAAGTGCGCCATCCATCATCTGCAAAAATGCATTGTGATTGTAGACCGAAAAGCTGCGCTGTCCGGTACAATCAGTAAATGCGTGACTTGCCGCCTGTGTAATTTTCAAAAATTCCCTACTCTTTGGCGAGGTTCGGATGCAGTAGCGAAGAATCAATGCCAGCTCTCTTGCAGTCGTATAATGGCCTTCAGCATCCAAGCCATTTGGTGTGACAAAATGCGTCTGACTAAGCCCAATCTGCGCAGCCTTTTCATTCATCCACACGGCAAAGCCTTCCACACTGCCTGCTGCCGCCTCTGCCAGAATCACCGCTGTATCATTGTGACTCTCGAGCATCAGCGAATACAATAAATCTTCACAATAAAACTCCCATCCGGCCTGCACGCCAAGATGCACCTGCGGCTGGGTGGCCGCATAGGAGGATACGGTGCAGATTTCGTCCGGTTCCATCGTCTCAAGAACCAAAATACAAGTCATGATCTTTGTCGTGCTCGCCATTGGAAGGCTCACATCAGCTTCTTTGCCGTACAAAAGCCTGCCCGTATCACCGTCGATCAGCGCCGCTGACCTGGCATAAAGTGAATTCGGGTCAGGCTTTTCCAATGCGGTATCAAGATCAGGCTGCACCATGTATTGTTCATTATATTGTTGTTCGCTGTATTGCTTGTTTTCGTTTAAATCAAAGCAGAACGCGTTTTCTACCACGAGAAAAACGGCCACGACAAAGGCAAGCACTGCCCAGATACGTTTTCTTTTTATGTTCTCCACCCGCCTTACATTTTCTGTTGTTACCTTATGCAGTGATGTGGAGATTTATGTTTCAGTTCACAGTCAGTATTTTACATCGTCTGACATAGTAAAACGAGTTCAGCTACAACATGCTAATTCAATTCAAGCATACTAGTTCAATTAAAATGTCTTTTAAAACGTCTTTGTCTCATAGTAGAGCGTTGCCACATACTTACAGCCCTTCCACTCTGGTTCCATTCCCGGTTCCTCCATGGAAAGGCACCAGTCCAGCCACAGTTCTTCCGCTGCAAGTGCCATATGACACATGGCAATGCCCATATCCAGCTGCGTCAGCTCCTTCATGCGCTTTGTCTGTACAAACCCATCTTTTTTCATAAAGATGTGAATCTTTCCGTCCTCTGGCAGAAAACGCCACGGCTGGAGATTGAGCGCGGATGGCGCAATCCTTGCCGCTTCAATGATCTTTCGATCATTCTGCGATGCCACTGGCGGCTGATATACCAGCTCAGTAATTTTCTTTCGGGCAGTGGGCTTTTTCGGTGTCGAGACAGCCGCCTTTCCAAATGCGACAACAATCATCGGCTGATACTGGTCAAGATCCGGCTTTTGTTTTGCATCGCCTAAATAACAGGTGGCAAATCCCTTTGATACCAGATACAACACCATCTGCTCCATCACATATCCGGCATTTACCGCCGCAAACGGGTGTGCTTTGGCGGAAAGTACCAGATAATAGGGTGCCTCCGCCAGAAACATCCCCTTAAACACATGCTTTTGCGTATTGTACGCCTCCACAACGGCGATCCGGTATGCTGCCTGCGGATGCAGCGGTGCCAGCGTCTGGATAAAACAATTGATCTGCTTCATGATACGCGGATCAATCGCTGTCATCTGAAACTTTCTGACGGAACGGCGTCTGCCTATTGCTTCGTATTGTGTCATGTTTCACCAGCCTTTCAGACAAGTGCTTCCAGTTCTTCTACCAGACTGCCAAACAGTGCCAGCGCATCGGCTACTGGCTTCGGTGTGGTCATATCAACACCTGCCATCTTTAACAGATCGATCGGATCCTTGCTGCAGCCACCCTTTAAGAAGCTCATATACGCATCTACTGCCGGCTTTCCTTCCTTCAGAATCTTTGCAGACAATGCAACAGCTGCGGAGTAGCCAGTCGCATACTGATAAACGTAGAATGGGGTATAAAAATGCGGAATGCGCATCCACTCGTATGCGATCTCTTCATCCTTCTCCATATCCGGTCCAAAGTACTTCTGATTCAGATCTAAATACATTTTACTGAGTGCATCTGCTGTCAACGGCTTGCCCTGTGCGCAGTATTCATGTGCATTCTTCTCGAACTCCGCAAACATTGCCTGACGGAACAGTGTTCCCTTGAAGCTGTCCAAGTAGTGATTTAACAGATACTTTCTCTGCTCCTTGTCGGTTGTCTTTTCCAGAAGATCCTGCATCAAAAGAGACTCGTTGCAAGTAGATGCCACCTCTGCGACAAAGATCTTGTAGCCAGCATATGGATAGTCCTGTGTGCTTCTGGAATAGTAGGAATGAATGGAATGGCCCAGTTCATGAATCAAGGTAAATACGCTGTCCAAGTTTCCGGTGTAGTTCATCAGAACGAACGGCTGGGAATCGTAGCAGCCCCAAGAATACGCGCCGCCTCTCTTACCCTTGTTTGGATAAATATCGATCCAGCGGTTTGCAAAGCCTTCACGGATATGGCTAAGATACTCCTCTCCCATCGGCTTTAATGCCTCAAGCACCATCTCTTTTGCGGTCTCAAACTCATAGGTCTGATCCTGTGCGGCAAAGATTGGTGTATATACGTCATACATATGAAGCTTGTCCACGCCGAGCACCTTCTTACGAACGGCAACGTAGCGATACATCATCGGAAGTGCCTCGTGAACAGCACTTAGCAAGTTGTCATAAACGCTCTCCGGCACATTGGAATCTGCTAAATACATAGCGCGTGCAGAAGAATACTTTCTGGACTCTGCATAAAACTTTGCCTGCTTTAAGTTTCCGCCATAGATCGCAGCGAAGGTATTCTTTAAGCTGGCAATCTGACCATACAAGGTCTTAAATGCGCCTTCTCTGATCTCACGGTTTGGGGACTCCATATAGGAAATGTAGGTGCTGTTTGTCAGCGGAAGGTGAGTTCCATCTGATAATACGATATCCGGATACTTCATATCGGCATTCATCAGAACATTGAAAATATCAGACGGAGCATCTGCCATATCACCTGCTGCCGCAAGAAGTTCCTCTTTTTCGGCATCTAAGGTGTGCTCCTGTCCACGAAGCATCTCGTCAATCTTTCTTGTATAATAAGCAGTGTGCTCATCCGCTTTTTCGGCTTCCCCGAGCGCTTCCTTGCTATAGGAAAGGATCTCCGGCTCCATAAATGCGCTGACTGCACTGAGCTTTACGCCAAGTGTACCAGACTTTGCGGACATGGTCTGATAAGTGCTGTCGGTCGTATCCTGATCGGAACGCATTCTTGCATATACGCTAAGCTTGCTTAAGCGGCGCATCAATCCATAATATGCATCCAATACAACGGGAATCTGGTGAATATCGGCTGCGATCGCTCCCTTATACTGAGCGAAGCTCTCTGCATCCTTCTCAAGTGCAGCATAGTCTTCCTCCCATAGCGGATCGTTTACGTAAATGCTTTCCAAGTTCCATGTATCTTTTACATTAATTTCTTTTCTGTCTTTTACTTCCATCTTGGTTCCCCTTTCAGAAATCTAGGGCTCGTTTGAGTCCGTCTATTTTATGATACCGCAAATGGCGGTTTCTTTCAACTTAAGAAATACTTACAAAATATTTTTGTAGTTCGGTGAGGCTCTCAAACACCCCATCACATAGCGCGCGCGTCTCTTCGTCTGGCTCGCTCAAATCCGACACCATAAAGACATGACAGCCGGCCGCAGCCGCGGAGCGCACACCGTTTGGCGAATCCTCGATTGCGATGCAGCTTCTCCTTTGTTTTCTGTCGTCTGACCATTATCATATCGAACTTTCTATTGTTTTGCAAGAGTGTTCTCCCACAAATATCTGGTATAAAGCCCTTTCTTTTTGTGCATGCTTCTTTTAGGTTACTGTTCACGCATCATGCCAACTTTCTTTTTTTGCACATCGGCATTTCGTGAACACACACTCTATGGCGGCAGCAGACTGCTGCGGAAAGGAAGGATACAGATGGCAGGCTACAAAGTGGAAATCTGCGGGGTCAACACGGCAAAGCTGCCCCTGCTTGACAGCAGTGAGAAGGAAACTTTGTTCCACCGGATAAAAAACGGAGACCAGGAGGCACGTGAGCTGTACATTACAGGAAATTTGCGCCTTGTCTTAAGTGTGATCGGCCGCTTTTCCTCAAGCGGTGAAAATATTGATGATCTGTTTCAAATCGGCTGCATCGGCCTGATGAAGGCAATCGACAACTTTGACCTCGGACATCAGGTGAAGTTTTCCACCTACGCGGTTCCGATGATCATTGGCGAAGTGCGGCGCTTCTTACGCGACAACAACAGTATCCGTGTTTCGCGATCGCTTCGTGACATTGCCTACAAGACGGTCTCGGCAAGGGAAACACTCACAAAGGAGCTGAACCGAGAACCCACACTCGAAGAGATCGCAAAACGCACCGGCATTTCTCGCGAGGAGATTGTCCAATCACTCGATGCAATTCAAAGTCCCTTAAGTCTTTACGAACCGGTCTACAGTGACGGCGGCGACACCCTCTATGTCATGGACCAGATCAGTGACAAGAAAAATAAGGAGGATAACTGGGTACAGGAAATTGCGCTGTGTGAGGCATTAAAAAAGCTCCCAAAGCGGGAGCAAAACATCATTAAAATGCGTTTTTATGAGGGGAAAACGCAGATGGAAATCGCACAGGAAATTCACATTTCACAGGCACAGGTTTCCCGTCTGGAAAAGAATGCCTTAAAAACAATGAAGGGATATCTCAGCTGAGATACCCCTACATACTATTATCGGATGAAGGAGAACACACCTCCGCTTAGCAGCCCCATGATAATACCTGCACACACGACACCACACATAACAGCGAGTGTACTCTTCTTAAAGTCCATATCAAGCAGGCTGGCTGCGAGTGTTCCTGTCCACGCGCCAGTTCCTGGAAGCGGAATGCCGACAAATATAAACAGTGCCACATACAGGCCTCTTCCGGCCTTTGCCTGAAGCTTCTGGCCACCCTTCTCTCCTTTTTGCAGACACCACGTAAAGAACTTTCCAATGAACTTCTTATCACTTCCCCACACGAGAACCTTTCTGGCAAACAGGAAGATAAACGGCACTGGAAGCATGTTTCCAAGAATACAAACGATATAAGACGGCAGAAGCGGAAGCTGGAAACCGATTGCATACGGAATTGCACCTCTTAACTCAATGAGCGGCACCATCGAAATCAGAAAAATAATTAAATACTGCATAACTAAAATAACCATACCTTTCTGCCGCATCGCTGTGCGGCAAACAAATTTTCATTGTTGTGCCTGCTTACTGCATCAGACTATTCAAACGAGTCATCGAGTCAATTGAACTGATCGGATCCAATCCATTTAAGAAAAGAACATCAACTGTATTGATTCCCTCTGTCTGGGTAACAGTTCGAATATAATCGGTAATATTTCCATTATATTCTCTATAATCAAACCAATAAATAAATTGATAATGATCGGTCAAATATGGAATAAACGCATCTGCATAAGACTCTTTTACAACAACACACGCCTGACCGTTTGCGACATTTGGATTCTCAATATAACTAAATGGATTATCTCCTGCTGCAAAGCAGCTATACTTCTGCGTACTACGATAGCCCGACACATCATTGATAATCGGCCAATTTAATGTATTTCCATCAGAAGCTGTAAACGTCATACGATCACAGGTAAGCGGCTTATATGCAATAACGGTATCTGGATTGGCCTCCATCGCTGCCGACTGTGTTTCTGTGTAGTAGGATCCGGTAAATCCAGGATACTCTACACGCTCATACTCATCAAGGCCATGGGCATTCACACCTTTTACCTGTGCCCAGGCGGTATATGCATAGTATGCGCCAAGTCCTGTCCAGTGATGATCTGTTCTAAAATAAATATATTCACCCGAATGCGCTGTAAGCACATCATAAATATCAATATTGATTACATTCGAGTGAAAGCTTGCTGCATAATAATCTGCTGCTGCTTTCTCATTTCTCCAGTCTGGCTCAAGCTGAACACGCTGCTCGTCTGTCAGATAAAAATATTCGCTGTTTGGAACCAACATCGTGTAAACATTCGCCACACCTGCAAGGGCATCCGCCGTACGATTTACTACATCAATATAGGTAGATGCAGCCTGCTGATTAAAGAAATACATGCCATAACCGGTGTCTCCTTCAACGTAAACACCGTTTAATGTCTGACCTGCGATTGGAGCCAGCGAATACGACGGATCATCGGTTGGAAGTACAATCGGTGCCGGTGCAGATGCTACCGCGGAGGATTCTGCACTTTCTGCTGGCGCAGATGCCACAGCTTCGGTCTGCACCTCAGACTGTGCCTCACTTGAAACCACCTCTGGTGTTTCTTCTGCTTCCGTTTTTATTACAGTTGGGATCTCATCTGCCGTATTTTTGTTCGAAACAACCTGCTTTGTTTTGATTCCATAAAGTTTTTTCATGGCATTGCTTCCCGACATCCACATATCACGAAGTGGATAAGAATCCGAGTACCAAGTGGAGATATCAGAAAAATAGCTGCCGTCCATCACACCTGAGATGGAAAATGACGGAAATTTTGCCAACTCTCGTTTCTCCAACATAGACTCCTTTGGACGAATCGGAAGTGTCAATCCGAGAATACAACAAAATGCCATTACAACAATAAACAGAAACAGGCTAAACGTTCTCGCCTTTTTGTAGGCTGCCTTTTTCTGTCGGATAAATTCATCTCTCTCTTTTTTATTCATGACATACCTTTCTTTCGGATCGGATTAAAACTGGAAATACAAAAATGGATTGTAGCTGTCTCCTACAAGTGCCAAAAGTGACAATAAAATTAAAATAACCGGTGTTACTGCATCCAGATAGTACAAAAGTGTTGGAACCTTTCTTCTCTTGTTCTCGTAACGATATGCTGCCACACGCAGATTTTTTCCAATCGGGAAAACTGCGATAATGGAAACGATCAAAAGAAAACTATTATTTAAGAAGGTATAAAATGTAGAAAGGTTATTGACGGTATGACCAATGCCAAACAAGCCAGCCAACACCGTTCCTACCTCTGCGATATTCTCAAACTTAAACAGCACCCAACCAAAATATACAACAACCATCGCGTAAATCCAGCCTACAGCCTTCGGAAGCTTTTCGAGCACCTTCTTTAATACAAATCGCTCTAACACCAAGAATACAAAGAAATACAATCCCCACAATATGTAATTCCAGCTTGCACCGTGCCAGATTCCAGTCAGCGCCCATACAACAAGCATATTGCGTACGGTTAAAAGATTGCCGCCTCTGCTTCCGCCGAGCGGAATATACACATAATCACGGAAAAACGTGCTAAGTGAAATATGCCATCTTCTCCAGAAATCCTGAACAGAAACTGCACTGTATGGATAGTTGAAATTCTCCAGATAGTGGAAACCAACCATTTGTCCCATTCCGATCGCCATATCGGAATATGCAGAAAAATCCAGATAAATCTGAAGCATATAAAACAGCATGCCTAGCCACAGACCTGCGGTTGTCGCACTTTGAGTATTGGCTAGCAATGTGTCCGCTACCGATGCACAGCCATTTGCTAACACTGCCTTTTTTGCAAGACCGACAGAAAAGCGGCGAATGCCATTTGTCAAATCGGTCAATGTTATCTTTCGATCATCAATCTCCGCTGCAACAGTCTGATAACGGACAATCGGACCTGCGATACACTGATGGAATAGGCTGCAATATAAAAGTAGCTTCCAGTACGCTTTCTGAGCTGGCACTTCTTTTCGGTACACATCCACTACATAGGACAGCAGCTGGAAGGTATAGAAGGAAATTCCGATCGGAAGGATAATATTCGTTGCCTCCTTTGGAAATCCAATCAACGCGCTTAAGTTGCCAGAAATGAAGTTCATGTACTTAAAGAACACCAAAAGTGCAAGTAAGACAAGGCACTCTGCCCATAGCCACGCTTTTCGCACGTTTGTTTTCTCCTCATTTTTTTCAATCATCAACGCACACAACCAGCTCCAAAAGACCATGCTTGTTAAGAGCAGCAGATATGCTGCACCACCCCACGCATAAAAAATCAGCGAAAATACAAGCAGCACGATATTTTTCTGGCGAATCGTCTTCACGCTAAAATAGCAGACCAAATTTAATGCCAGAAATAAAAATACAAATAGCAGACTTGAGAAGACCATTTTTAATCCTTTCTCATTTTATGAAAATTTTTGTAACGATTCAAAAAACGAATACAGTGTCATTGTATTAAATCAAGATGGGTTTGTCAAGTAAGTTTCTTTCTTCAAAAAGACTGCAAGAAAAATGTAAGGAATAAAAAGACGGGCCGCAAGCGCCTTTTTTACGTTTACAACCCGTTTTGTCAAATTTCTTATCATCAAATGCAGAAGAAGCATGGCATAAAACCGCCTCCGCACATGCTGGATGCGCACATACAGCAGCAAAGTCTTGACAGACAGTCACTCGTACCATCACCACCAAAGCCATACTGCGTACCGCGATCGGCATACCATCTTCCATTGCCCTCAAGACGATTGAGTAACTGCTGATACTCGGCATTGCCAGGCTCCATCGCCACGGCCTTTTTTGCATACTCAAGCGACTTGATCTGGTTTCCCATTCCAGAATTGGCAATCGCACTGTAATAATACCATTTCGCATTGCGGTCTGGAATGGAATCAAGGACATTGCATGCCTCCTTGTAGTGACCGGAATTAATGTAATTTCGTGCCGCCTGCATACGAGGCTCCTCCTCGCGGCCCGACGCGCCAAATCCGCCGAAGCCACCAAAGCCTCCGAAACCACCATAACCAGAGCCGCTTCCATAGCCACCATTCCCGTAAGAACCGTTTCCGTATGGATTTCCATAACCGCCTGAATACCCTCCGCGGGAACTTCCCGGGCCGTACTGACCACTCGCATTTCCGTGGCCGCCATACTGGCGCTCTTTCATGATCTGATCATATGCCGTCTGTACCTTCTTAAACATCTCCTCGGCCTGTGCCTTGTTGGGATTGTTGATATTCGCATCCGGATGGTACTTGCGGCTCAAATTCCGGTATGCCTTCTTTATCTCATCGTCCGACGCATCGCGGGACACTCCTAAAACCTGATATGGATCCATAAACACACTCATTCTGCTGCATTGCTTGCAGCCTTATTTTCTCCTTCACCGGACTGTTCCGGTATTTTTCGCTCCTGCGCGACTCGTGTGTACTTGACCCACACACCTGCATATAAAATATTTCGCATAATCTCTGCATTGTCGATAATCGGAAGCACTTCAAATGCCCGACAGCAACAACTCATGATCAATGACAGGTACTGGCGTACCTTTTCATCAAAATCTTCCTGTTTGTATAGCTCCTTAAACGGATTATAACTGCCATCCTTACTATCTTTTTCAACATCGTCATAGGCATCCATCAAATAAATGAATTTGCCCATATAATAGCCCATCTGCCGCAGGGTGTCCTTCCAACAATCATCCTTTGCCGCATAAATCTCTGCCATGGCCTCCCCAGTGAGATTAGCTGCCGCCTCAATGTCCGAATTATTTGCGGCCTCACATACATGAAGCTTTTGAATATAAGAAGCAATTGCCTTATGCTGGCGAGGATATTTCTTTGCCAGCTTTTGGTAATTTTTCTGCATCAGGTGAACCATATTTAAAGAGGCAAAACTGTGCTCATCGAGCCAGTTGTCCATATGATTATGATACGCCAGCATGTAATTCATGTCTGCCGCATAGCCAAGCGACTCTGTAATGACCGCCTGCTTTGGCAGTGAATTCTTTGACAGCTTTTTTTCTAACTGTTTCTTGCTGCCCGGTCGGCACACACGCTTTACTGGCGTTTCTTTTTCTTCATAGAGACTCGATAACAGCATTCCCAAAAACGTCATATCGTAATTGAGCATCGTGCAGCCTGCAAACCCATAACGGTCTTTTAGCATTCTGCACATTCCACAGTAGTACGATTCGTACGTCTCAAGCTCGCGCACCTTAAGCTCACCGCGGTTTATTGTAACATATCCAAACATATTTGTACACCCTTGTTTGTTTTAATCTACAGTCGATAGTTGCACGAAGCCTAGCTTATTGATTCCGCTTTATCTATGACTATGATTTATCTATGACTATGATTTTTTTATGTTCTCTTTACAAATTTCTGTCCACATTTCGGGCAGGTGATCTCAATCTTGCCCTTTCCCTTCGGGACACGAATCTTCTGTCCGCAGGACTTATTCGGGCAAATGTAAACGCGATGGTTCGCATCCGCACCGGATGGATGAATCTTTTCTTTGATGTTTCTTATCGCCTCTTCATAGCGAGCATTCTCGGCTCTTCGCGCGGAAATGTTTCTCGACAGCGCTCTATAATCGGCATAGATAAACAGGGCAATTCCGATCAACTCAAAAATAAAGTTTTGTGAAAAGCCTGCAAGCAAGATGAACACAAGCGCTGCGATAAACATCGTCTGTGACATCTGGTCAATGCCATATCTTCCTCTCATAAAATTCTGCAAATAATTCTTTATACGTTCCATACGCATACGCAGCTTTTGCTGCCTTCCTTTCTGAATAGTAATTTTCTTTTCCAATAGTATATTCCTATTTTCCTTAATTTACAAGAATGCGTTCCTTAAGATTCTGTAAAGTTTTCCGAAAATCAAAAAAAGAAAAGTCCTTGAGATTTCTTTCCCAAAGACCTTCCTATAATGTCAAGCCCTAAATCATTGATTTTTCAGGCTTTTCTCTAAATA
>CAVCXB010000085.1:0-12471 GCA_963605535.1 Wujia chipingensis | reverse complement strand
TTTGCAAGAGCCTTCATGCTCAGGCTGATCTTCTTAGCCTCTACGTTCAGGTCAACAACCTTAGCGGTGATTTCCTGACCGATGGACAGAACATCCTGCGGCTTCTCAACGCGCTCTCTGGAGATCTGGGAAACGTGAAGCAGCGCATCAACGCCAGACTCTAACTCTACGAAAGCACCAAAGTCGGTCATACGAGCTACCTTACCGGTAACAACGGTACCAACTGCAAACTTCTCCTCAGCATCCTTCCACGGATTTGCCTCTGGGAACTTCATGCTCAGTGCGATACGATTTCCATCGATAGCCTTTACAAGAACCTTAACCTTGTCACCGCTCTTGAATACCTTCTTCGGGTTCTCGATACGGCCCCAGCTCATCTCAGAAATGTGAAGCAGACCATCTGCTCCGCCTAAATCTACGAATGCACCGAAATCAGTAACGTTCTTTACAGTACCCTCAACGGTCTGACCAACCTCAAGCTTTGCGAAGAGCTCTTCCTGCATCTTCTTCTTCTTCTCCACGATCAGTTCCTTGCAGTTACCGATGATTCTGTGCTTCTTCGGGTTGAACTCAGTGACGATAAACTCAACTTCCTGTCCCTTGTACTTCTCGAGATTCTTCTCGTATACGTCGGATACCAGGCTTGCCGGAATGAATACTCTGGTCTGATCAACAACAACGCTTAATCCGCCAGTGGAGATCTCAGTAACAACTGCCTTTAATACAGTCTTGTTCTCGAATGCATCCTCAAGAACCTTGCTTCCTCTCTCAGCCTGCAGCTTACGTACAGACAGCTGAACCTGGCCCTCGCCATCGTTCATCTTAACAACCTTAGCCTCGATCTCATCGCCAACCTTTACAAGCTCGCAGAGATTTGCATTTGGGGTACTAGTAAACTCGTTACGGCTAATGACAGCATCTGCTTTGTATCCTATATTTAGGACAATCTCGTCTTCCTTTACTGCAATAACCTGGCCGGATACAACAGCGCCCTGGCTAATTGCAACTTCTTTCTGTTCACTTAATAATTGTCCGAATTCGTCTGACATGGTGTAGAACCTCCTCAATGATTATATTCGGGGTTGAAGCCCCTCCTGTAACACCCACCCTGTCTGCTGTCAAAAACCAATTAGTGTCTAGGTCCTCAGCGGTTTGTATGTAATGGGTATTATTACATTCCTTTTTGCATATTTCAAACAGCTTCTGCGTGTTGGAGCTATGGCTCCCACCGATGACCAGCATTCCATCCACTGAGGCTGCGAGGCGTGCTGCTTCCTCCTGCCGGTTTCTGGTTGCATTGCAGATAGTGTTAACGCAATTTATATTGTACTCTTTTTTTTCAAATTGGTCAACTATATTTTGAAATTTAATGTAGTGAAATGTCGTTTGTGCTGCCACAAAAACTGGGCGAGTCGGATCGAGCGTAAGCGCATCCGCCTCCTCGGCGTCTCTGACTACCTGTGCGCCGTTTGTACTCCATCCGACAATGCCCTGCACCTCCGGATGCACCGGATTTCCGGCAATGACGATCTGACAGCCCTGCGAGGATTTCTCCTCGACAAGACGGTGAATCTTTTTGACAAACGGACAAGTCATATCAATGACCTGCATCCCAAAGGAGCGCATCTGCATCTCGGTGTCGCGGCTGACACCATGGGATCGGATGATGACGATGCCCTTTGAGAGCGTGGCAAGCTCCTCTAAGGTATCGACCACCCGCACGCCCTTATTCTTTAAATCATTTACCACCTCATCGTTGTGGATGATGGGGCCGAAGGTGTAGATTGGAGTATCCTTCTCCTCCTCGAGACAGCGGTAAACCTCGTTGACTGCGCGGCGCACGCCAAAGCAAAAGCCCGCGCTCTTTGCAAGAATGACTTCCATCAGTGTGCCGCCTTTGCGAGTTCAACCACCTTCGCAGCCGCCTCTTCGATAGTCATATTGGAAGTGTCCAGATAAACGGCGTCATCTGCCTTCTTTAATGGTGCGATGTCTCTATGGGTGTCACGGTAGTCGCGCTCTTTGATATCCGCTAATACTTCGTCATATGTCTTCTCTTCGCCTTTTGCTACGAGTTCAATATGACGTCTTCTTGCACGCTCCTCTGGTGTTGCCGTCAAAAAGATTTTAACGTCTGCATTTGGAAGAATGCAGGTACCGATATCTCTTCCGTCCATGATGATATCATTTTCTTTTGCGATCTGTCTCTGAAGCGCTAACAGATGCGCTCGCACTGCCGGTACTGCACCGACAACCGATGCCATATGACCGATATGCTCCTTGCGAATTTCTTCGCTGACATCTTCGCCGTTTAAATAAACGTGGCGCTCTCCGTCAATATAACGGATGGTTACCTCAGTTTCCTTGGCTGCTTCGCCGATCGCCTGCTTATCGTTTTCTGGTATCTGCTTGCGGTATACATAGAGGCCGATTGCGCGGTACATGGCGCCTGTGTCTACATAAATATAGGAAAGCTCGCTTGCGGCAAGCTTTGCGATGGTACTTTTTCCGGCTCCTGCCGGGCCATCGATTGCAATGTTAAAGCCCATTTTGTTTTCTCCTTTTTAATAAACGCTATCCCCGGCCAAACTTCCCGTAGACCACGCGAGCTGCAAATTGTAGCCGCCGGTGAGGGCGTCGATGTCGAGAAGTTCGCCTGCAAAGTACAGTCCTGATACGAGTTTGGACTCCATGGTCTTTGGCTGTACCTCCTGCACCTTGACGCCGCCCTGCGTGATGATGGCTTCATTATAACCCCTGACATTAAGAATGGTCAATGGTAGATTTTTGGTTAAGGAGATCAGCTTTGCGCGTTCTTCCTTTGTGATTGCATTGACTTCCTTGTCTGGATCGATGCCGGAAAGAATGACGATCTGCTCGGCAAGGCGTGCCGGGAAGAGGCCGTTTAATGCATTTTTAAACTGCTTATTCTTCTCCTGTGAGAAATCGCGAAGAAGTCGTGCGTCAAGCTGCTCGGTGGTGAGTGCTGGCTTTAAGTCGATAAATGCTGCCAGTGGACCTTTCTCGAGCTTTTTGACAATCTTACTGCTTGCACTGAGCACAAGCGGACCACTGACGCCAAAATGGGTAAAGAGCATTTCGCCAAAGTCCTCGTACAGCTTTTTCCTGCCATCTTTTACGGTAAAGGTGACATTTTTAAGGGCAAGACCCTGAAGGGCACGACACCAATCTTCTTTTGTGTTGACTGGAACAAGTGCTGGATAACACGGTGTGACGGTGTGACCAAGTTCTTTTGCCATGCGATGTCCGTCTCCTGTAGAGCCGGTGGATGCATAGGAAAGACCGCCAGTTGCCATCACAACCGCATCGGCGTTCATCTTGTTGCCGTCGGAAAGTGACACACCGACTGCACGTCCATCCTCGGTGAGGATATGCATTACTTCCTTATTAAATAGGACTTGCACGCCAGCCTTTTTTAACAGATGGGCAAAACAGCTGATAATATCAGAAGACTTGTCGGACTCTGGGAAGACACGCTGACCGCGCTCGACTTTCAGCGGACAGCCGCCGTTTTCGATCATCTCCATCACATCGGTATTGCTGCAATCAGAGAAAGCACTGTACAAAAAGCGTGGATTGGTCACGATCTGACTCATGATCGTCTCCATGTCGGAGGCATTGGTCACATTGCAGCGGCCTTTTCCGGTGATATAGATCTTTTTGCCGAGTTTTTCATTTTTCTCGAGCAAGATCACCTCATGGCCGTTTGCAGCTGCTTTTAAGGCAGCCATCATTCCGGCGGCACCACCGCCGATTACGATTACTTTACTCATAAAAACCTTATACAATCCTTTTTTCTTTTTACAAAAGGGACCCTTGCATGACAAGAGTCCCTCTTTTATAACGATTCAAAGTTTTACAAAATCATATAAAATGTGTTCTGTAAACGAGATTCTGAATCATTACATTTGTTTCATCAAATTAAACCGGATATGCCTTATTCTTGGTATCAGCAGCAGTTGGATCTACCTTTGTCTGCTGTGCTTCACGATACTTGAAGAAATCAGTAGCAACCTGTGGGAACAGTGCATAGGTCAGTACGTCCTCGTCCTGCTGGATATACTGAGCTGCCTCCTTGCGGAAGTTGTCTAACTGCGGCTTGATCAGATCAGCCGGACGGCAGGTGATTGGCTTCTCGTTTCCGATTGCCTTCTTCTGAACTTCCTTGTTAAACGGCTTAACGGTCTGTCCAAACTCACCTCTTAAGATCTTCTTGGACTCCTTGGTCATCATCTTGTATCTCTCACCCTGAAGGACGTTGAGAACAGCCTGAGTACCAACGATCTGAGAAGACGGAGTAACCAGCGGCGGCTCACCGAAGTCCTTACGTACTCTCGGAACTTCCTCAAGTACCTGATAGTACTTGTCCTCTGCTCCTGCTTCCTTTAACTGGCTTACCAGGTTGGACAGCATACCGCCCGGTACCTGATACATCAGAGTCTTGATGTTTACGCCCATAACCTTCGGGTTGATACGACCAGACTTCAGAGCTTCCTCCTGGATCGGACGGAAGTAGTCAGCGATCTCACCGAGCAGCTTCATATCCAAACCGGTATCGTATGGAGTTCCCTTGAAAGTCTCTACCATAACCTCGGTAGCTGGCTGGCTGGTACCCATAGCCAAAGGGCTCATTGCGGTATCGATGACATCTGCACCGGCCTCAACTGCCTTCATGTAAGTCATGGATGCAACACCAGAGGTGTAGTGAGTATGAATCTGAATCGGCAGCTTGGTTGCACTCTTCAGTGCGGTAACTAACTCAGTTGCTTTGTACGGAACAAGAAGACCTGCCATATCCTTGATACAGATGGAATCTGCACCCATTGACTCGATCTCCTTTGCAATCTTCTTCCAGTAATCAAGTGTATATGCATCACCTAACGTGTAGCACAGTGCGATCTGCGCCTCAGCATTCGGATTCTCCTTCTTGATTGCCTTGGTTGCGTTTACTGCTGTCTTTAAGTTACGCAGATCGTTGAAGCAGTCGAAGATACGGATGATATCCATACCGTTTGCAACAGACTTCTGTACGAAGTACTCAACTACATCATCTGCATAATGATTGTAGCCTAAGATGTTCTGTCCACGGAACAGCATCTGAAGCTTTGTATGCTTGAAACCTGCTCTTAACTTACGCAGTCTGTCCCACGGATCTTCCTTCAGGAAACGAAGGCTGGCATCAAAGGTAGCACCACCCCAACATTCTACGGAGTGGTATCCTACCTGATCCATTTTCTCAACGATTGGAAGCATCTGCTCTGTGGTCATTCTGGTTGCCATCAAAGACTGATGCGCATCTCTTAAGACCGTCTCTGTAATTCCAACTGGCTTTTTTACTTGCTTTGCCATTATATTACCTCCAAATTTTATCAATATAAAACGTGTTTCAATCTGTCGATCATACAGCCCGCTCTTTCAAGCGTGCTGCACAACCGACCGGAAATTCAGCTTTTATACACCGAATATGGCCATAAACGTACCCGCCGCGACGGCCGTACCGATAACACCGGCTACGTTTGGTCCCATTGCATGCATCAGCAGGAAGTTTGTTGGATCAGACTCCGCACCAACCTTCTGGGATACACGGGCTGCCATCGGCACGGCAGATACACCTGCGGAACCGATGAGCGGATTGATCTTTCCCTTTGTTACCTTGCAAAGCAGCTTTCCAAGAAGGACACCGCCTGCCGTACCAAATGCGAATGCGATCATACCAAGAGCTACGATCTTTAACGTATCCATCTTTAAGAATGCCTCTGCACTGGTGGATGCACCTACAGAAGTACCAAGAAGGATAACGACGATATACATAAGTGCGTTGGAAGCGGTCTCAGTCAGCTGCTTAACAACGCCACTCTCGCGGAACAGATTACCAAGCATCAGCATACCGATAAGCGGTGCAGTACTTGGAAGAATCAATACTACAACGATTGTTACAACGATTGGGAACAGGATACGCTCCAACTTGGATACTGGACGAAGCTGCTCCATCTTGATCTTTCTCTCTTCCTCAGTCGTCAGAAGTCTCATGATCGGCGGCTGAATAATCGGAACGAGGGACATATAGGAATATGCTGCAACGGCAATCGGGCCCATATACTGGGTCTGTCCCAACTTACCGCAAAGGAAGATGGAAGTCGGGCCGTCCGCACCACCGATGATGGAGATGGCTGCTGCTGCCTTATCGGAGAATCCCATAAGAATCGCCATGAAATAAGCAAGGTAAATACCTAACTGTGCAGCTGCTCCCATCAGGAAGCTGACCGGGTTTGCGATAAGCGGAGCAAAGTCTGTCATCGCACCGACACCCATGAAGATCAGAGACGGCAGAATACTCCACTCGTCCAAAATGTAGAAATAATGCAGTAATCCGCCCACACCATTTGAAGTGTCTTCCGGATTTGCCATGATGTCAGGATACATATTTACAAGCAGCATACCGAATGCAATCGGCACAAGAAGCAGCGGCTCGTATCCTTTCTTGATCGCCAGATATAAGAATACCAGTGCAACAAGGATCATTAACAGGTTGCCCCATGACAAATTGAAGAATGCGGTCTGGTGGATTAGATTGCCTAATGTTTCAATTATATAACTCATTGTCTAATTCCTCCCGTATATTTCCTGCCTGTGCAGGATTTACCTACATCATGTAGGAGCTTCATTAGTTCAGTGTAGCAAGTACGGCACCAGACTCAACGGACTGTCCCTCTGTTACATTGATAGAAGCTACGGTTCCGTCCTGAGGTGCTACGATATCATTCTCCATCTTCATAGCCTCAAGAACAACGATAACCTGACCCTTCTTTACAGCATCGCCGGCCTTTGCCTTTACGCCAAGGATCTTGCCCGGCATTGGAGCGCTTACCTTTACAGCGCCCTGTGCGCCTGCCGGTGCTGCTGCCTTCTTAGCTGCCTTTGGAGCTGCCTTCGGTGCTGCTGCCTTTGGTGCTGCAGCTGCTGCGGATCCGGTTCCTTCTTCAACAGTTACTTCATATACATTGCCATTTACAGTAATGGTATAATTCTTCATTTTAATCTCCTTCTGCCGCTTGGCGGCTGCATTTTATGCTCTTTTCCAGTTGCTCTTTCCAACTCTCTTAATTGAACGAACGACTAAACCGTTCGGATCGGTACCTTCACTTGCTGCAATCGCTGCTGCAATAACAGCTACAAGCTCAAGGTCATCCTCTTCCTCTTCTTCTACAGTCTCTTCTACTACTGGTGCAGGTGCCGGTGCAGGCTCAGAAGCCTTCTTCTTAGCAGCTGCTCTCTCCTCTGCCTCATGGACAAACTTGAAGCAGTAGATGATTAAGCTGATGAAGATCAGCATAACAAATACGACTACAAGACCCATCACGGTGTTCATAGCTGCCTTTGCCATCTTCTCACCGAGTGAATATACACCGTTGAATGCAACTGAATTTACATTGCCATTCTTATCAAATGTAATCGTGATCACTGCATCGCGCTTTTCAAAGCTGGCATCCACATCGACAACATAGAGCTTATTCTGGTTCTCATAGCTGACATCCGCAGAGTCTTCTTTGACTTCGCTCACTGCACCGAACTCTTCCTTTGCATCTTCCCATGCGCTAAAGCCTTCCTCAAGTGCAGTTGCTTCATCGTCATTTGCTGCCTCTGCCTTTAACTCGTCAACTGTTTTATCACTGACATAGCTGTTAATGAGTTCGACTGCCTCTGTCTTGTAAACAGCCATATCCTCACCCGAATTATCAGAAGCACCAGATGAGGAGCATGCGGTCAGTCCGAACGCACAAAGCAGCACACTTAATAATACTGCTAACTTTCTTTTCATATCTACCTCTCATTCCACGCCACATATCGTATCATTCTGCTGTATGCAGGTTCTGACATTCACATGGCAATGTGTTTCTGGATTAAACGGTACCGTGCTTCTTTGCCGGACGGTCCTCTCTCTTTGTAAACAGCATCTCAAATGCAGCTGCAGCGATCTGTCTGGTAGTCTCCGGAGCGATGATGCTGTCAACATAGCCTCTCTTTGCTGCAGACTCTGCGCTTGCCTGAAGCTGTGCGTAAGCGGCTGCCTTCTCGTTGATCAGAGCAGTCTTGTCAGCTGCTGCTGCGATCTCGTCAGCGTACATGATCTTTGCTGCGCTTACCGGATCCATCATGCCGATGGCAGCCTGCGGCCAAGCATATGTCATATCTGCGCTGTTGTTCATTGCTAAGGATGCAGTTCCGTTTGCTGCGCCAACGATTATATTTACCTTCGGAGCTGTCATATCATGGAATGCATAGATCAGCTTTGCAGCTGCTTTTGCAATTCTTTTTTCCTGACACTTGGTTGCCTTGTAGCCGGTAACGTTAGTCAGCGTCAGAACCGGAATGGAGAATGCATCGCAGAAACTTACGAACTCTGCTGCCTTCTCAGCACCCTCTGCACTTAAAGTACCATCGAAGGTCTCAGCCTCCTTGCCCTCTTCATCATACAGAGCACTGCGGTTTGCGATTGCGCCTACGGTATTTCCGTTTAAGCGGATAAAACCTGTTACCATATCCTTTGCATAATCCTTCTTTACTTCAAAGAAGAAGCTGTCATCCGAAATCATCGGCAGCGTCAGTGCAGGATCTGCAGCAGATGCCTCAAGATCGGAACATGCACGATTTAAATCATCGGTACACTCGCTGTAGGACAGATCATCCTCATTGTTTGCCGGAAGAATGCTTACTAAAGTACGGATGCTCTCTAACAGTTCATCCTCCTGTGCTACTACGTCTACAAGACCTGCCTCGCTGCTCTGGAATGCTGCAGTCGCTGTATTCTCAGTCTTGTTGCCCTCTAATGCGTTTGGAGAATTTACGAACAGTTTTGCGTTCTGTGCCTCCATGAATGTGAAATCAGTCAGAGCCGGAACAACTGCCATACCGCCGCCGCAGGTTCCGAAAATTGCTGTGATCTGCGGAACAACGCCGGAAGCAAGTGCCTGGCACTCGTACAGCTTACCAAATGCCTCTAATGCATCGGTAGCCTCCTCCAGTCTCATTCCGGCACAGTCTACCAGACCGATTACCGGTGCGCCAACCTTCATTGCCAGGTTGTAAAGCTTTACGATCTTCTTTGCATGCATCTCTCCGATGGATCCGCCCAGAACGCTTGCGTCCTGACTGTAAACATAAACCAGAGCACCCTCAATGGTACCATATCCGGTTAATACTCCATCTGCAGGTGTTTCTTTGTTCTGCAAATTGAAATCGGTATTTCTGGCAGTAACTGATCCGCCGATTTCAACAAAACTGTTGTCATCAAGCAAAGCGTTAATACGGCTGCTTGCTGAATTCTGTGATGTTGTACTCATATTCGTCCTCCATTTAATTTTTATTGGAATGGTTTTATTATAAATGGTTAAAACCATCTTCTGCCATGTAACATTGTATCGTTTTTGAGCAAATAATTCAATAAGATTTTACAATTTTTTTTAATTCTCCATGAGTGGCTACCCGGAAGATTACGAAAGGCGTTAGGGTGCAACCCTCATTGGTTACGAAGGGTACACTCGACGAAGTGACTTTGTCGACGGGCCCAACTCTGCGGATCCCCACCACACGTTCTCAACGTAAGTGTATTTTGACAACGGGCCCGCTACAACGTCCCCGGCTGCGTAGCAGACGGTTGTCTCAGGAAAGCACATTCGTCTCGGCGCCCACTACATAACGCCTACGCCCCCTTCAGTTTTCTCTTAGAACTCCACCTGTTTTAAACATGACAAAGTTTTGGGTTGCCTCGTGACAAAACGACTCCTATATGCTATAATAGACAAGAATTGACCGAATTTAACATTTGTGTATTTTGGCACATTTTCGGAAAGAAAGGAAGTATTTGTCATGGAACGTAAAAATGCATGGAAATTCTGCGACGAGGCAAAGCTCGCTCAGGTAAATGCACTCTGCGCTGATTATATCAAGTTCATCTCTGATTGCAAGACTGAGCGTGAATGCGTAGAGGAAACTATCCGTTTAGCTGAGGCTGCCGGATACAAGAATTTAAATGACTGCATCGAGGCTGGCACCCCATTAAAGGCTGGTGATAAGGTTTACGCAAACAACATGGGCAAGACTCTTGCTCTGTTTGTAATCGGTACCGAACCAATGGAAAAAGGTATGCACATTCTTGGTGCGCACATCGACTCCCCACGTCTGGATATCAAGCAGAATCCACTGTATCAGGATGAGGATTTTGCTCTGCTTGACACCCACTACTATGGTGGTATCAAGAAGTATCAGTGGGTTGCTCTTCCACTTGCTCTGCACGGAGTCGTTGCAAAGAAGGATGGCACTGTTGCCAAGGTTGTTATCGGTGAGGATCCGTCTGATCCGGTTCTTGGTATCTCCGATCTTCTGCCGCATCTGGCCGCTGATCAGATGTCTAAGACAGCTGGAAAAATAATTGACGGTGAGAAGCTTAATGTAACCATCGGAAGCCGCCCGGTTATGAATGCCGCTGATGATTGCAAGGAGCCTGTTAAGGAACTGATCCTTTCTATGCTGAAGGAAAAGTATGGCATTGAGGAGGAAGATTTCCTGTCCGCTGAGCTCGAGGTTGTTCCGGCTGGTCCAGCAAGAGATTACGGCTTAGACCGCAGCATGATCATGGGCTATGGTCATGATGACCGTGTATGCTCCTACACTTCTTTAGCTGCTATGCTGAAGGTCGAGAATCCGGTACATACAAGCTGCTGTCTGCTCGTTGATAAAGAAGAGGTTGGAAGCAACGGTGCTACCGGTATGCATTCCCGTTTCTTCGAGAACATGGTTGCTGAGCTGATCGCACTGACAAGTGCTTCCTACAATGACTTAGTTCTTCGTCGTTGCTTGCAGAATTCCAAGATGCTCTCCTCCGATGTAAGTGCCGGATTTGATCCGAACTATCCAGAGGTAAATGAGAGAAAGAACAGTGCATTTTGTGGCAGAGGCTTTACTTTCAACAAGTACACCGGTGCTAGAGGAAAGAGCGGCTGCAACGATGCAAATGCAGAGTACATCGCTTACCTAAGAAAAGTTATGGACGATGCTGGCGTATTCTTCCAGACAAGTGAGCTTGGAAAGGTTGATCAGGGCGGCGGCGGAACCATCGCTTACATCCTTGCAAACCTGAACATGGAAGTTATCGACTGTGGTGTTCCGGTACTGAACATGCATGCTCCGTGGGAGGTTGTAAGCAAGATTGATGTTTACGAGACCTGCCGTGGTTACGAGGCATTCCTTCGCGCTGAGAAATAAAACACGCTTAAGTTAAATTTTCAATATGTAATTACATGCAATGCAAAAAAGGCCCTTCGAGCAGAGGATTTCTTCTGCCCGATGGGTCTTTTGCTATGATTTTTTATCATTAACACTTTAGATATTCTTTACCCACTTTCTACAAGGCTAAACTACTTTCCTGCAGTTGTTCAAAACTCAGTGGGCACTTTCAAAACGTAAGCGGCGGCGAGACGAATGTGTTTTACGAGACGGGACGTTGTAGCGGGCCCGTTGTCAAAATACACTTACGTTGAAAACGTGTAGTGGGGACCCGCGGAGTTGGGCCCGTCGACACTATTTGCGCTCAAAGTTCACACGTTCAGTTGGATTCGTATAAATCCCATGCTTGCATGAGGATTTTACGAATCAGCTGAACGAAGTGGACTCCCGTTTATGAGCAAAACAAAGCTGCACAGCAGCGACGCACGGAACGGGCGGTTTTGTGAATGGGAGTCTGTGAACTTTCTCAATACCTTTGCTGGCGAGGCCGCCCTTTGTAAAACTTCCGGGTTACCACTCAGTCGGCAGTCCTCCACCGAACTCATATCCGGCAGCGCGCACCGCATCAATCCACTCACCTAAGATCTGTGTATTCGTCGCAGACTTCGCGTGAAGCAGATAAATCGCACCCGGATGAATGCTGTCCATGCAAAGCTGCAAAGTCTCTGCCGGATCCTTTTGTGCATCGGTATTGTAATCCAGATAATGGAAGCTCCAGAATACACTGCGATAGCCGAGGCTCTCAACAAGACCTAATGACTGCTCACTCGTCGATCCTTCCGGGAAGCGGAACAGCTTCATCTCGTAACCGAACTGCTCCTTGATGATATTGTGGAGCACCATAATCTCATTTGTCTGCTCCTCAAGAGAAAGCGTCGGCATATTCGGATGGTTGCAGGTGTGATTTCCAACGGTATGACCGTCATCAATCATCTGCTGAATGTACTCTGGATTGCTGTCATAAAACTCCTTGGTGACAAAGAAAGTCGCCTTTACATTCTTCTCGCGAAGCGTCTGAAGAATCTGCGGTGTATAACCAGCCTCATAGCCTTCATCCATCGTCAGATAAATCACATTCTTTGAGGTATCCTCAAGGAAAAGTGCATTGTACTTTCCATATAACTTGGTCAGGTAATAACAGCCATTCGGCACGTTTAATGCATCGCG
>CAVCXB010000084.1:0-12692 GCA_963605535.1 Wujia chipingensis | reverse complement strand
TGAGGTATTTTTTTCGTCAATCTCTTGACCTATTTAAAGTATACAGGAAGCTTTCTTGTTTTATTTTCGTTTTTCGTTTTTATTTTGGTTTGTTCTTTGATTAAACGTTTGTTTAATCGTTGATTTAACTATAACCTTTTTCGATGCATCTGTCAATAGGGATATTGAAAAAATTTAGCCAATAATTGCGAATGTGTGTTTCGCAAACTATATTTTTTATAAACCACCCTTTTTCTCTTTCATAATCTAATAGAAAAGAAAAAAACGGAGTCTTACCTATGGAACAAAAAGCCGCCATTTACTGTCGCCTATCACGCGAAGATGACAATGTAGAGGCTGATGAATGGAGTGAAAGCATTCAAAACCAGCAAAAGCTTTTATGTGACTACGCCCAAAAGAAGGGATTTTACATTTACTGTATGTATGTGGATGACAATTATTCCGGGCTGGACAATACACGCCCTGCCTTCTGTCGTCTGATCGAGGATGCGCGCTGTGGACGTTTTGATATGATTCTATGCAAAAACCAGTCTCGCTTTACACGTGATATGGAGACGGCCCAGCGGTATTTGAATGAATTGTTTCCGCTGTGGGGAATTCGTTTTATCGGGGTATGCGATGGCACAGATTCAAACGATGAACACAATCTTCGGATGCGCCAGATTAATGGACTTATCAATGAATGGTACAGCGAAGATCTTTCCGATAATATCCGTCAGATTCTGCGAGACAAAATGAAACGTGGCCAATTTATCGGATCCTTTGCCTGCTATGGTTACACAAAGGACCCTTTGAATGTTCATCAGCTGATTCCAGATCCGCCTGCTGCCGCCATAGTAAGGGAAATCTATCAGCTTTACTTAAATGGATTTAGCCTGGCAAAGATTGCTGCTCTTTTAACGAAACGGCAGACACCGCCGCCCTGCTTTTATAAAATCCAACAAGGACTTTTGTTTCAAACACCGTTTGTCAAAAATAAAACGATTAAAAATGAGAATACGAACAATACAATCAAAAAAGAGGAAAACACCAATGGCAAACACTCGTATCACTGGGCCACGTCAAGCGTGCGCAACATTCTGACAAATCCAGTCTATACCGGAACTCTAATTCAAGGCACTACATTAAAAGAAAGTGCAAAGAGTAACCGAAGAATTTCTCTGCCCAAGGAGGAATGGGCCGTTTATCCACATGCACATCCTGCATTAATCAGCGAAGAGGCTTTTCGTGAAGTTCAAATTCTTTTAAAAGCGCGCAGAAAGGAAAAGAAAATCAAACACAATTAAAAGCACGCAGAAAGAAAAGTGTAACCCTCTGCACCAGCGATGCATAAGATACACTGTAAATGATTTTGGAGGTATCTCCTATGAGTGATTTGGCAGCAACAAACTGCGGCGGATGCACACAGACAACGAATAACGGCGGATGCAACTGCATGTGGATTATCCTCATTCTGTTGTTCTGCGGCGGCTGGAATAACAATGACGGCTGCGGCTGTGGCAATGGTGTTGGACTTTTCAACAATGGAAACAGCTGTGGATGCGATGCGCTGATCTGGATTTTGTTACTTAGCTGCTGCGGATGCGGTTTCTGATGAAAAAAAATTTTAAAATAACTAATTAAAAAACGGGGGTGCAATGCCACTTGGTACGAAATTCGTCCCGAATGGTTAGCACCCCCGAAATTTGTATGTCTTTCCTTATCTGTTTATCTCTCTGTTTGTATATTGATTTGTTTATTAGCCGATTACATCGCGCATGGTATATACACCTGGCTCTTTATCCTGCAAAAACTTTGCTGCCTGAACAGCGCCCTTTGCAAATACACCTCTGGAGAATGCCTGGTGATTCAACTCGATCACCTCATCCTCACCTGCGTAAATGACATCATGTACACCAACGATCGTGCCGCCTCTGACTGCGGAGAAGCCGATCTCTTTTGGATCTCTCTTCTCGCGTCTTTCGCTGCGATCAAATACAAAATGATACTCACCGTTTAAGGACTTATTTGCTGCATTGCCGAGCATGATTGCGGTACCGCTCGGTGCATCGAGCTTACGTCTGTGATGACGCTCAACGATCTCGATATCAAATCCTGCATCTGCCAATACCGGTGTGATTAACTCGACGATCTTTGCAAGTGTATTGATTCCAAGGGACATGTTATAGGACTGAACGATCGGAATCTTCTTTCCTGCCTCCTGCACATGGGCAAGCTGCTCATCGGAAAGACCAGTTGTGGCAAGCACGAGTGCAAAACCTTTCTCTGCGCACTGGTCAAGTACCATATCGGTAATCTTTGCAACGGTAAAATCAATCAGTGCATCTGCTTCCACATCGCATGCGGCAATGGACTCGAATACCGGAAACGGACAATCGGTTGCCTGTGTAATATCAATTCCTGCAACAACCTGTGCCTGATCATCCTGTGCAATGATATTGGCAAGCATTTTTCCCATCGCACCATTGCATCCATTTAAAATAATACGTACCATCTTCTGTTCCTTTCATTTACCAGTTAATATTTTACCGGCTATTATTCACCAGTTCTTATTTGCGATTCGAAATTCGCTTAGACTTAGATCAGCTTCATAGCTGCTAATTCCTTGCGCAGCTGCTCTCTATGCTGTGGCTCTAACTCGCACAGAGGAGAACGCAGTCCACCGGCATTCCATCCCATCATATTCAGCGCTTCCTTTACCGGGATCGGGTTTACCTCACAGAACAGTGCCTTGATTAAGTTCATAACGGACAGCTGTAACTGGCAGCTTAACTTCACATCGCCGTTTAAATAGCTCATAACCATATCGTGTGTCAGCTTTGGCATTACATTTGATAAAACAGAGATGACACCGACACCGCCGAGTGACAGAAGCGGAACTACCTGATCATCATTTCCAGAATAAATATCAATGCAGCCATCTGCAAGTGCAGCAAGCTCTGCCACCTGAGAAATATTTCCGCTGGCTTCCTTGATTGCTACAATGTTCTCTACGTTTTTTGCCAGTGTAACAGCAGTCTGTGGCAAAATGTTTACGCCGGTACGGGACGGCACATTGTACAGAATAATCGGAAGATCAACGCTGTTTGCGATTGCGGTATAGTGCTGGATTAATCCCTTCTGTGTTGCCTTGTTATAATATGGTGTTACAAGGAGAAGCGCATCTGCACCATTTTTCTGTGCATGTGTGGACAAGCGGATTGCCTCTGCTGTGGAGTTCGAACCGGTACCTGCGATAACCGGAACTCTTCCTGCGGTGTGCTCAACAGCAAACTTGATACATGCATCATGCTCGTCATGGGACAAGGTGGAAGACTCACCTGTTGTTCCGCAGATGATGATCGCGTCTGTACCGCTTGCAATCTGGAAATCGATCATCTTTCCTAATTCCTCAAAATTCACCTTATCGTCCTGTGTAAATGGAGTGACGATAGCAACTCCTGCTCCCTTAAATATTGACATACTAGTACCATCCTTTCTGATTCAGGTAAATCTATTCAAATGCAGCCACCAGTTTTTCTCTGGATACCTTTCAAAAAAAGGTTTTTGCTCAAAGAAAAAGCCGGTCACATTGGCCGGCTCATAAGGTTTTCTTTTTGTGTTTCCCTTAGTAGCTCCCCATCTGTGAACAGATGACAGTCATATACCTGTTCGATATATGCCCAAGAATGATGTTGCAAAAATCATCCTTTCGGCGCCAGTGCCTTTTAGCTGACTTCGTTTGCCTCTGCATGCATCCACCAGCCTACTCATCTGTAGCGCAACCTCTACCTTTTGTATGAATTTTCTTTAGTGTACATCAATTTCACAGCACTGTCAAGCCTTCTGCTCGACATATTCTAATTTACTTACCGAAACCTCGTAGGCGATACGCTTTTCACTCTCCGTCTCACTGAGCTTTTTCATATACTCTCTGCTCTGGACACGTCCCCACACACGAAGTCTTGTGCCCACATCAAAAGTTGACACATATCTGGCATTTCGCCCCCAGGCGATGCACGGAATGTAATCGCTTTTGCTGTATGGACGATTGACTGCGATCAAAAGATCTGCGATCTCACGGCCGAGCGGCGTCTTTCGATATACCGGTGGCTTGCAGATGTAACCGTCCAGCATGATCTGATTTGTCTTGGTGTAATCGGTAAATGCCTCCATGAAATGATACTCTCTGACAAACACCGAAAGCACAAGACGATTTCTCATTCCCTCATGACGGTTATAGGAGCGAAACTGTCCGATCGCCTCCATTGTTCTGCCTCTGTAATCCTGATTAATATCGATCAGACGCTCCGAGATCATGACCGGGATGGTGTCGGATTGATCGCTCAAGCGGTTCACCGACAACTCCATTATGTAAAAGCTTTCCCCAAAGACCTCATGACTGAACTGGAATCCAGACACGACTACTCCAATGACACTGACTCTGTTATTTTCTACGTTTCTTTCCGGCATTTTATTGCTCCTCCTTTTTATTCGCGGCTGTGGGTACCAGCACAACCACTGCATGTACTAGTTATTCATATGTCTCAACACACGTACATTATAACCAAATTGTTTTCAAAACGCACGGAAAAAACCTCGCAGAATTCGTCGTTTACCTACTATTATCTGACAAAAGGTGATCTTTTTTGTCACTTTTCTTTTTCCTTTTTTCGACTATTTTTTCAATTCTTTTTTCTTTTTTCGACTGATGTTTTATTTTTGTGGCATTGTCCGT
Organism: Wujia chipingensis; assembly: GCA_963605535.1. Taxonomy (GTDB): domain Bacteria; phylum Bacillota; class Clostridia; order Lachnospirales; family Lachnospiraceae; genus Anthropogastromicrobium; species Anthropogastromicrobium chipingensis_A. The sequence goes on along the minus strand of CAVCXB010000084.1, from coordinate 7,975 downwards.
CTTGTCTAATTCCAATCGTTTTGAGATGATGGACGCGAAAAAGGACAGGCTGATCGACTCAGTCTGCCCTTTTTTTGCTTTTGTATTTCCTCTTATATTGGCTCTTGTATTTGCTTTAATATGTTCTTTTGCAAATCGCTGCTATATTTTTAACCAGATTACTCTTTGTGATTGATGTAGTTGATCAGTCCACCCTCGCTGATGATCTTCTGCATGAATGGCGGAAATGCCTGTCCCTGGAAGCTCTGTCCGGTAGTCTGATCGGTAATTACACCAGTATTAAAGTCGATGTCTACCTGATCGCCTGCCTGGATTACCTTGCTTGCCTCCGGACACTCAATGATCGGAAGACCGATGTTAATTGCGTTGCGGTAGAAAATTCTTGCGAAGGTCTCTGCGATGACACAGCTGACACCTGCTGCCTTGATTGCGATCGGTGCATGCTCTCTGGAAGAACCACATCCAAAGTTCTTATCAGCGACAATAATGTCACCCTTATTTACCTTATTCACAAAATCCTTATCAATATCCTCCATGCAGTGCTTTGCCAGCTCTGCCGGATCAGAAGAATTTAAGTAACGTGCCGGAATGATTACATCCGTATCTACGTTGTCACCGTATTTAAATACGCGTCCATTTGCTTTCATATCACTTTACCTCCTTCGGGCCGGAGATCTTTCCGGTTATCGCACTTGCAGCTGCAACATATGGGCTTGCCAGATATACTTCACTGGTAACATCTCCCATACGGCCTACAAAGTTACGGTTGGTTGTGGAAACACATCTCTCATGTGCAGCCAGAATACCCATGTATCCACCAAGGCACGGTCCACAGGTCGGGGTGCTGACAACAGCGCCTGCCTGAATGAAGGTCTGAACCAGTCCCTCTTCGATTGCCTGAAGGTAAATTGCCTGAGTAGCCGGGATTACGATACAGCGCAGTCCCTTCTTTACCTTTCTGCCCTTAAAAATCTCTGCTGCCGCACGAAGGTCCTCGATACGGCCGTTTGTACATGATCCGATTACAACCTGATCGATTGCGATATCGCCCACCTCGTCGATGGTGTGGGTGTTCTCTGGCAGATGCGGGAAGGATACGGTTGGCTTTAAGCTGCTAAGGTCGATGGTATAGGTAGCGGTGTACTCTGCATCCTCGTCTGCCTCATAAACCTTGTATTCCTTTGTGGAATGCTCCTTCATGTATGCGATGGTCTGCTCATCTACCGGGAAGATACCATTCTTTCCACCGGCCTCGATTGCCATGTTTGCGATACACAGACGATCATCCATAGAAAGATACTGAACGCCATCTCCTGTAAACTCCATGGACTGATACAGTGCGCCGTCTACGCCGATCATTCCGATGATATGTAAGATAACATCCTTTCCAGTTACGTACTCAGCCGGCTTTCCAGTCAGTACAAACTTGATTGCGGACGGAACCTTAAACCATGCCTTGCCAGTTGCCATACCTGCTGCCATATCGGTACTTCCCACACCAGTGGAGAATGCGCCGAGTGCGCCATAAGTACAGGTATGTGAATCGGCACCGATTACAACGTCACCTGCAACAACCAGTCCTTTTTCTGGCAGAAGTGCATGCTCAATACCCATCTCACCTACGTCAAAGAAATTAGTAATCTCGTTGCATCCTGCAAATTCTCTTACACATTTGCAGTGCTCTGCGGACTTGATATCCTTGTTTGGAACAAAGTGGTCAAGTACGAGTGCGATCTTGTCCTTATCAAATACTCCCTTTTTGTCAAAGCGGTCCATCTCGTGAATCGCTACCGGAGAGGTAATGTCATTGCCTAAAACAAGGCTCAGATCTGCCTCAATCAGCTGTCCGGCCTTTACCTCTGGCAGCCCTGCTGCTGCAGCCAGAATCTTCTGCGTCATCGTCATTCCCATAATAGAAAATCTCCTTGCTGTAAATATCTGCTCTTTTGCTGCGCCAGATGGCACATTGCTTAAGAGTGCCTAAGAAAGAAGGCAGCTGCCTTGGCAACTGCCCGATTCCCTGCATTGTTATTTATTTTACTGGATAATGAGGTGATAGTCAATGACTTTTTCTGCCCAGTTTACCCGTCCAAATTTTAGGTAAATTTCATGCTCGCATGAAAATTTGCCTGAAGTTCTGGACGAGTAAACTGGTCATAACAAAATCATCTCATAATATCATCCCCGATCTGGTCAATTACACCTTCACCAGATCCATTGGATACCGTTCCTTCCTCAAAGAGGTCATCAAAGTTGCTTCCAGTTTCATTAAAAATCGTCTCGTTAATGCCGTCGTTGACACCATCGTTGTTCATGTTATCAGTTTCATACGGTGCTAACTCGGTACCGTCCATGTTGTCCTCGTTTGTCTGATCCATCGTGGTTTCGGACTCGGATGCTCGTGTTGTACGCTCTGCGCTTGTACTTTTTGTGGTACTTTCCTTTGTACTCTTTGTGCTTGTTGTACTTTCTTCAGTGCTCTGCGATGTCTGCTTTGCAGGAACATTTGAATTATTGTCATTTCTGCAAGCCGCAAACAGTACCGACATTACAATTGCAATTGTTAAAACAGCGAAACGTTTCATAGTAATCTCCTTCCTCACATTCCGGTCTGCCTGTTTTACAGATCGGATTTACGCTTTTAGTATGTGAGAAAAGAGCATTTCCTTTCCTGGTAATAATTGGGAAGAAAATGCTCTTTGAATTACATTGTCAAGTTAAACTAATCTGAATTATTTTAATTGCATAGTTGCTATTTTTTCAGACCGTTGTTTTACATTTCGTAGCCAGAAAGTGCATCAAGGATGGTGTCGATGCTTTCCTTGCTTACCGTGTTAACCTCGTCAGAATCATCCATAGAAACGTAATAGTACGCATCGTCATCGGTTGTGTTTCCGATTGTAAGCTTTAAGATTTTTTCCTCATCAACAGAGGTGTAGGTAAGTGTCAAAACCGTTGCGCCATCAGTCAGGCCATAGTCTGCCTTTTCGGTCTCGTCTGCGTAGTAGTCGGCACAATCGTTAAAGGTCAGTCCAACGATATTGACAAGTAAATCATGAATATCGTCATCCTCGTCTACTCGCTGTGTCTTATTGTCCTGTGTGAATACCCAGCGAGTCACTTCGACCATTTCTACGGTTTCTTCCTCGGATTCTTCTTCAGACGAATTGCTTGAATCGCTTACAGATTCAGCTTCTGTTGCAGCCTCGACCGTTTGTGCTTCTGTTATCTCGGCATCAGATACATCGCTCTCACTTCCATTTTCTGCTTCCGCTGATGCATTCTCGGTTGTCTCCTCCTCGGTCGCCGGTTCTTCGGTGACTTCCTTTTCCATCTCAAGTGTAACGCCATCCTTTACAAGCTGTACATTTGAAACCGATGTACTGGCGATCGTTGGGAAGCTTTCTTTTGCCTGCAAGGTTGAAATATCGTTGCTGATATCTGAGATGTAATCGGATGAAATCGTATAAATATCATCGGCACCCTCTACTTTTGCATAATAATCAGAGCTGTAGCTGTTGACGTTTCCGATCAGAACGGTCACTTCGGTATCGTCAGATCCTTTTGCCGTAATGGAAAGAGTCGGATTATCCAGACCGTAAACGGACAAATCATCCTGTACTTCCTCAAGTTTACGCGTTGCAGTGAGGCCTTTCATATCACTTGAAAGAGAGGTTAAATAGCTCTGCGTAACTGGGAAGTGCTCATCGTCATCGTAGTTCCAAGTCTCATTTTCCGTATCGTAGCTAAAGGCAAAGGTGCCGTAGCTGTTTGTGTAGCTGATGGTGACCGGCTCCTCAATCTGGCTCAAATAAAAGGTGTTTGCTTCCTTTTCTGCCTTTGACTGTTCGGTTGCTTTCTCTTCGTTATGTTGATTAATCAATACAATCCCGCCGTATGCGCCGCCGAGGACGGCAAGCGCACCGACTAAACCCAATAATTGTTTCGTGCTCTTTGTCATATTGTTACACCATTACGCCTTTCTTCTGCGGATCCATACAATCAGGCCACATACGATACTGAATACCGGAATGATGATAATAAACAGTGCATTCCAAATGTTTCCATCTGTTACGGTATTGTAGGTGACTGCAAGGCTCTTTGCTGGGATGGATACATTCTGAACATCATCAAAGTAAGAGGATACAATGTTGATGAACTCGTTCAGATTCTCGATTCCGGAGAAGTTTCCAATCAGACTGGAATCAATCATGGTCGATGCAGAAATTACAGTCAGCTTGGAATCTGCGGTCGGTGTGTCAAGCCAGCCATCGTTATTTCCTACAGAAACATCGGTGAGAACATCGCCAAGTGTCTCCTCGGTTGAAGCCTCGGATGATGCTTCTTCGGATTCTTTTTCGGTTGCTGTTTCTGTCATAGTTTCTGTTGAAGCTTCCTCGGAAACGCTCTCGGTGGATGTTTCCGTTCCTGCGCTTTCTGCCTCAGATACATTCTCGCTTCCAGACTCAGATTCACTTTCTGCCTCTGTGTCTGCTGGTGCTGCCTTCTGTGCAGCAGCTGCCAAGATAAACTGTGTTGACTCGTTGCTGTTTCCTTCACGGAATGCATTGTTACTGGTAGTTAACAGGTTTGTCAGTGTAACATCATCCGGTGTTGTTTCGGATGCGGTCATACCGGCTACTGCACCGACTAAAATGCTGCTTGTGGTTGCTACGTTTGTATCGTTGCTTGTGATCATTGGGAAGAAATAGAATGCACTCTGTGCTCTCTGGTAGTAACGATCACGATCTCCAATGTAGGAGTTTACCATGGTCAGACCATAATCTTCCATTAGTTCGTTAAAGTTTGTCAGTTCCTTATCGGTGACACCGCGAAGCAACAGAACATTTCCACCCTGATACAGGTAATTGTGAAGTTCGGTGTACTCATCGGTTCCTAAATCACTTGTCGGATTGTTGATGATCAACAGATCGCAATCGTCCGGAACAGATGCCGTCTCGAGAAGATTTAAGTTTGCGGTTGTCATGCTATTTTTGGTAAGCAGCTCACCGATATCCTGACTGAGTGCAGACTCACCATGACCTCTTAACAGATAAATTTTCTTATTGCTCTCGGAAGTAACCGCTGCCACTGCACTTGTTAACTGACCCTCTGCGTCAAACTCGGACTCAGAGCTGTAACTGTAGTAGCTTTGCTGTGTTACGATGATATCGCTAAAGGAGATTACCTGATTCTTGTCGGTGTCTGCACAGGATACCACTACGGAGTTTGCAGAAATACCATATTGGGTAAGGATCTCCGGATGAAGTACTGGGTCTACGTAATCGACCTTCAGATGAGATGACAGATCACCATAAATGGAAATAAACTTCTCAATACGAGAATCAATATTTCCGGTCTCTGCTACTACTTCAATCGTAACATCCTTATCCAGATTGCTTAACAGTTCCTTTGAGGTATCGGAAACACTGAAAATTCCGGTCTCACTTAAATCCCAGTTTAACAGCTTTGTCGGAAGCTGTCCGATAATCAAATTGATTACAACAATAATTGCCAGCACGATTGCTGTCATCGCAAGGCTGAAGCTTCCGTTTTTCAGCTGCATTGCGGATGAAATATTCTTGCCCGAAGGCTTTTTTTCTTTCTTTTTTTTGTTATCCATTCCTGCCTGCTTTCCTCTCATTCTGCCGCTTCTGCGGCTTTTTTAACAAAGTCACTTCACCAAGCGGACGCTTCGCTTAGCTCCATCTTCTCTTCTGAATTACCTGTGTGGTCAGGAAGATACACGCCGCACAAATGGAGATCAGCTCCACAATTCCCTTCACATCAAACACATGATCCGAAACAAAGCTCGTCATTACTTTTGCAAATGCAATGTTTTCAATCAGTCCTGGAATCAAGCCCTCAAAAAGCCCTGAATTTACAAAGTAGAGAATGACAAGGACTGCTGCGCCGCCGATCAGAAGACCACCTGTTGCTGCCTTGCTTTTTGTCATTACATAAACGATGACGCAAAGAAGAATCAATAAAATAAAGCAGCCAATCAAAGATGCAATTGCAGTATTTGGTATATAAGTAGAAAGTCCATTAGACAGGTTAATTAAGAGCAGTGTAATGATAGTACCAACCGCTGCAATGATGACGCTCTCTGTCATGGAGGAGATCAGCATACCGATGGATACATAGGCACAGCCAATCAAAAAATAAACAAGAACCGTTGAATAATCAACAAGAAAATACGCAGTTCCAGTGCTCTTAATAATCAGTGGGCACAGGCAAAAGATTACACATGGAATTGCCACAACAGCTGCCATGGAGAAAAACTTTCCAAGAACGATCTGCGTAACGGATACTGGCGCTGTCAAGAGCAGCTGATCGGTCTTAGAATGACGCTCCTCTGAGAAACTTCTCATTGTAAGAAGCGGCACAGTCAGCACAAATACAATTGCAGATGCACTTAATGTATACGCAAAATATGGATAGCCGTAGCTCATGTTGTAAACCATAAAATAGATTCCGGTAACGAGCACAACGGCTGCGATAAATACCGGTCCGATCATGGACGTGAAATATGATTTGAATTCTCTGTTAAATATTGCTTTCATCGTCATCCTCCTTGTCCGCCTGTTTTGTCTGCTCGGCTTCCTTTACGGCTTCTTTCGCAGACTTTTTGATCTCATCCATTTCTTCCTCATGAGCCTTATTATCGGCGGTCAGTTCCATAAAGACATCCTCAAGGGTTGCCTTTGAATACTTCATCTCGTAGATCGGCCAGTTATTCTCTGCACAGATGCAAAATACGGCTTCACGCACATCCGCGCCATCGGTACGAATCTCAAACGAAGACAAATTCAATCCTTCGTTTTCTTCGTTTTGTTTTGTCGCTTCTGCTGCACTCACAACATGACGAGGCTGCGCAAACGCCTTCTTTGCCTGCTCCTTCGGTGCCTTTACACTGATCTCAAGCATATTGTCACTATCCATGTAATGCATCAGATTCTCGGTTGTATCACTTGCAACCAGCTTTCCATGAGAAATGATCAGAATCTCATCACACACGGCACTAATCTCAGAAAGGATATGGGAACTTAAAATAACGGTATGTTCCTTTGCGAGTTCTTTGATTAAGGAACGGATCTCGATGATCTGAATCGGGTCAAGACCTACAGTCGGCTCATCAAGAATGATGAACTCCGGCATGCCAAGAACGGCCTGTGCAAAACCGACTCTCTGTCTGTAACCTTTGGAAAGGTTCTTGATCAATCGCTTTGCCACATCGACAAGACCCGTCATCTTCATCGCAGTTAAAATGCTCTCCTGACGCTTCTTTGCTGGAATTGCTTTCAGTTCTGCCGCAAACTCCAGATATTCCCATACAGTCATATCTGTATACAATGGCGGCAGCTCCGGCAGATAACCAATACAACGCTTCGCCTCTGCTGGCTCCTTCACAATATCGTGTCCGTTAATTAAAACGGTTCCTTCCGTAGGGCCGATATATCCGGTCATCATATTCATGGTTGTTGACTTTCCAGCACCATTTGGTCCCAGGAATCCGTAAATCTTTCCCGGCTCCAGACGGAAACTCAAGTGATCGACAGCCACATGGTTTCCATACTTTTTTACCAGACCTGTTACTTCAATCAAAGTCTTGTCCTCCTGCATCTTCATTTTCGCCAGCAGTTTATTTTGCTATTTTCTACTGGGCCATTGACTATTATAGTAGGCTTGGAATGTGACGACTTTTTGAAAACTTTATGTCTATTGTTTGTCCTTCTGTGAACTTTTGTTGAAATTTTCTGTAATAGTTCACGCGGTTTTGCGAATGGGCGTCCCGTGAACTGTAAAATTTTAATTTAGGTATTGACTTATCCCGCTTTGGGTATTATATTAGACTTCAATATGGTAAAGCACCATAGTAAATCACTGCATCTCACCGGTCCATGACCGCCCGATAATATCTAATGCAGTGATAAGGAGGTTTCTTTATGGGAAGAGTTTATAATTTTTCCGC
>CAVCXB010000083.1:0-13146 GCA_963605535.1 Wujia chipingensis | reverse complement strand
CCTACCGAACCGCATTCGCATTTTGGTACCGCTTCCGATATTCTCCCGGCGTCATCCCATACTCCCTGCGAAACAGATTGATAAAGTGATTCGTACTTTCAAATCCAACCGCAGTGCTGATTTCCCCGATGCGATCATCGCCGCACATTAACAGCTCACACGCCTTTTTCAGGCGAAGCCCATTTAAATACGCAATCGGCGACTGCCCAAATGCGGCCGTAAACTCATGCGCAATGCGAAAACGACTGATCGCATAGCGTGTCTCCAACATTGTCAATGAAAATGGGCGTGAGAAATCTTTATGAAATGAATCACGGATTGAAATTAAATAAGAAGGAACAACATACGGAAGGCTCGACTGCGCATGGCAGCGGGCCTCTTTTACGGTAAGGCAAAGAAGGTTTGTCAGATGTTCGCAGTTCCACAGCGGATCCTGTCGGCGGTCCGTTAAAGATTCATTTAGATGTGCGAGTTCTATCGGAAACATGGACGAGCCGGAAAGAACAAAAGCTTCTTTTGCAAAGCCTGAAAATAACTTATAATAATAGGAAACGGAATCACCTGAAAGAAAAAGCAGGTTCACTTTCCAAGACCCATTTTCCATGCAGAGGCGAAAACGGTTGGAGAGTGAGAAAAAGAAAAGAGAGCGATTCTTTAAAACCATTGTCTGACGATTGTTTTTCTTTTCTATACATCCATTTACAGGCTTGCCTGTAGTTTTATCCGAATTTTCAATTGCATTTTTCTCTTCATTCGCTTCAAACTCCAAAAATCCATGTCCCTCTGTCACAAAAATAAGTCCATATCCTTCCATTGCTTCAAAAGCAGCATCAAAAAGGCGGCTGTCCGACAATGCAAGACCTGCCAAAAGTGAGATTGGAGGCATTGGATCAAATTTAGGCGAAGTGAATGGATTTGACTGCTCAATCAGACGGCGCATTGCCGTAATCGACGATTTAGAAGCAGATGACATGCCGGATAACAGATTCGATAGAAAATAGGCATCGCTCATATCAAAATATCCTTTCCGCTTTTTTTTAAGTATAAGCGTTATTTATTTAAAATGCAAGTACTTTAACATAAAAACACAAAATAAAGCTTAAATAAAATAACTTAAATAAATTAAAATAAATAAATATACAAAAATCAAATGGATTCGACAAACAATAAGAAAAATTGCGCTTATAAATAGAAACAAAATTCTAATTGTGAAAAGTGATAATCAAAAAAGAAAACTAATTTTATTTCTTATGCTATTTTTAAAAAAATATGCAAGATTCTTACATAAAAAACAAGATTAAATGATGCATAATGCGAAAAACCGTGCTATTATAAAACCATAAAAATTAAGTTAAATTAACTTAATAAAAATGAAAAGTGGAGGTAGAAACATGAAAGTAAGAAAACTCACCGCATTGGTTATGGCAGGTGCTATGACCGCATCTATGGGAACCGCAGCATTTGCAGACGAGGCAAAGGAATTGCCGACAATTGATTCCATCACGCTTGGCGAGGATTATACCGATCTGGAGGCAACGATTAAATTTTTAACACACAGAACGGACATCGTTGACACTACGTTTCAGGACTACATCGCAGAGTTCAACAAGCTGTATCCAAATATCAAGATTGAGTACGAGGCAGTTACCGATTATGCTCAGGACGTGCAGATTCGTCTGACCACAGATGACTGGGGCGATGTTTGCGGTATCCCGACCAATCTTCAGAAGAATGAGTTAGCAGATAAGTTTATCAGCTACGGCGAGAAGGAAACATTGGATACGCAGTATGTTTTGTTAAATAACTTCGCTTATGACGGACAGGTTTACGGAATTCCTTCTACGGGAAATGCACAGGGTATCGTATACAATAAGAAGGTATTCGAGGAGGCAGGTATCACCGAAATGCCAAAGACACCGACCGAGTTTCTTGAGGCTCTTCAGAAGATTAAGGACAACACAGATGCCATTCCGCTGTATACCAACTTCGCAGCAGGCTGGACGATGGGCGCATGGGATGCTTACATCGGCGGATGTGCAACAGGTGATCCGGACTTCATGAATTATGGTATTACTCACGGTGAGAATCCATTTGCAGATAATGGAGAGGAGACGGGCCCATTTGCAGTTTATAACATTCTGTATCAGGCAGTTTCACAGGGACTGATCGAGGATGACCCGACGACTACCGACTGGGAAGGCTGCAAGGGCATGATCAACAACGGCGAAATCGGCTGCATGGTTCTGGGTTCCTGGGCAGTTGTTCAGATGCAGGAGGCAGGCGATAACGCAGATGATATCGGATATATGCCATTCCCGATCACGGTTGACGGACAGCAGTATGCGTCAGCAGGTCCTGATTATTGCTATGGCATCAATGTTCATTCCGATTATGAGAACCAGCTGGCATCTCTCATCTATGTAAAGTGGCTGACCGAAGAGTCCGGATTCTCCTATGACCAGGGCGGCATTCCGATCTGCGTAGGCGATGAGTATCCGGAAGTATTATCCGCATTCGATGGTGTAGAATTAGTTGTAGACAACCCGGCACCGGAAGGCGAGGAGGATCTGTTTGGTGAGATCAATACCGAGTCTGAGGTTGCTTTGAATAATGATAATACTCATGTACAGGATATTCTTGAGCATGCACTGACCGGTGACATGACGATGGAAGAGATCGCAGCTGAGTGGAACGATGCATGGACAGCTGCTCAGGAAGAGTATGGCATTACTCCAGAGCCGTATGTATATGGATCCGGTGTAAGCACCACTGCTGAGTAAGTCATACGAAGCTCTGCACGGGATAGCTGCCTTGTGACTTATCAATAAGCGAGTTCCCGACGGGACTTACGCGATTTTGTTAAAAAAGTAAGGTGTAAACTTTGAAAAGCGGCACATCTGAGTATTCGGGTGTGCCGCGTATGATAATAAGAAAGAGAATTTGTGAGAACATCCGAAGAAAAGGAGGAATATGTGATGGCTGCTTTGTCTGCAAGTACAAGATCAAAAAAGACATTTGGACAGTGGTTTAGAAGCAGAAAGGTACAGCAATGGATCGTAATTATCACATTTATGTTTGTGCCGGTTCTGCTGCTGCTCGTTTTTTCATACGTTCCATTTGCAAAAATGTTTCAATTCAGCCTGTATAAGATGAAGTCTTATGACAGCAAGAACAATACCTATATTGGATTTAAGAACTACGTTGATGTGTTTACCAGAGACGATTGTTTCAACTCATTAAAGCTGGCAGGTTATTATATCGTGGCATCATTCGTTCAGCTGGCCTTGGCATTGTATTTCGCTACGATTCTGTGCTTTAAAGTAAGAGGAAGCTCTTTATTTAAGGGGCTGATCTTCTTCCCATATCTGATCAGCGGTATCGCAATCGGATTTATTTTCAAGTTCTTCTACACAAGAGGCTTCGTACTGGATACTGTTTTATCGTGGATTGGCTTAAATCCAGACAGCCTTCCGTACTGGCTGAAGGATACCAGAATCAACAACGCTTCTCTTGCGGCGACGTCCGTATGGCGTTACATGGGACAGAACATGGTGCTTTTCCTTGGTGCAATGATGTCCGTTGATCCGTGCCTGTATGAGGCGGCATCCATCGATGGTGCGAATGCATGGCCGAAGTTTCGCTACATCATGCTTCCGAGCATCAAGTCCGTTATCGTATTGAACATGATTCTTTCCATTTCCGGTTCTCTGAGTGCATTCGAGCCGCCATACGTCATTACAGGCGGTACCTTCGGAACAGCAACCTATTTCGTTATGATGAACAGTTTGGCTCATGAGAAAGGTAAGATCGGTCTGGCGGCAGCCATGGCAGTTGTATTGATGGGTCTGATCTTTATCGCAACGATTATCCAGCAGATTATCATGAAGCTGATTGATGATGATTGGCGAGAAGAACGCAGAAACAGAAAGATTGCCAGACAGCTGAAAAAGCAAGGCATCAAGTAAGGAGGCATAGACATGACAGCGAAAAATCGTATAGGAAAGTATGTATGGGGCTTTATCAAATATTTTTCTCTGATTCTGGCAGGCTTTATTGCCGTGCTGCCGGTTGTCAGCTGCGCCATTACTGCTTTTAAGACACCTGAGGAATACGCTTCAACGAACGTTATGAAGCTTCCAAGTTCATTTTACATTGACAACTTTATTGAGGCATTCAAGAAGGCCAACATGGGCGTTGCATTTTTAAACAGTGTGATCATTCTGGTCGTTGTACTGTTCTTCTCCATCATGTTCGGCGCAATGCTCGCGTACATATTGAACCGTTTCCGTTTCCCAGGCAGAGGTCTGATCCGCAACCTGTTCTTATTTGCCAGTCTTCTTCCTGGTATCGCAATGCAGGTTACTGTTTACAAGATCATGTACAACATGCACCTGATCAATTCCATTCCGGGTTATATCATTCTTCTTTGCGGAACGGATATTATTTCCGTAACCATCTTCATCCAGTTCTTTGAGAATTTGCCGAACTCGCTCGACGAGTCTGCGATCATGGATGGCTGCACCTACTTTGGTGTATTTTTCAAGATTCTGCTGCCGCTGTTAAAGCCGGCAATTGTAACGGTTATGATCTTAAAGGGTGTTGGCACGTACAACGAGTACTACATGGCAAATTTGTATTTGCAGGATAAGTCGAAATTGGTGACCGTTGCCACTTCGCTTTACAAATTTACAGGCCCGATGGGCAATCAGTACAATTACATCTGCGCGGGCGTTATCATCACGCTGCTGCCGGCACTGATTATCTTTATTCTGTGTCAGAAGCAGATTTATGGCGGACTTGCAGCAGGCTCCGTAAAGGGTTAATGACAGCAGTTCGCTGCGGGGCAGCCTACTCGGTGGAGTGAAAAATATATCTATATAGAAATGAGGAAAATATGAGCAAAGTAAAAATGATCAGTCCTGAAGTAAAAAATGTACCATGGCAGGAGAAGCCAGAAGGGTTAAAGGGGGCTCCGATCTGGAGATATCGTGAGAATCCAATCATCGGAAGAAATCCAATCGAGGGCGTTGCCCGAATTTTCAACAGTGCCGTAATGCCATATGGGGATGCATTTATCGGTGTATTCCGTGGTGAGCAGACAAACGGAATTCCGTATATTTATTTAGGCAGAAGCAAGGATGCGATTCACTGGGAGTTTGATTCCAACAAGATTCCATTTGTTGATGAGGACGGAAAGCCGTTCATGCCGATCTACGCATATGATCCAAGACTTGTAAAGGTAGAGGATACCTATTACATCATCTGGTGTCAGGATTTCTACGGCGCATCCATCGGAATGGCAAAGACGACCGATTTCAAGACCTTTGTTCGTCTGGAAAATCCGTTCATTCCATTTAATCGAAATGCTGTCCTCTTTCCAAGAAAGATCAATGGAAACTTTGTGATGCTGTCCAGACCAAGCGACAGCGGCCATACGCCATTTGGCGACATCTTCCTTTCTGAGAGTCCGGATATGGTTTATTGGGGCAAGCATCGCCACGTTATGGGACGCAGCAGTGAATGGTGGGAGAGCGTAAAGATCGGCGGCGGTGCAGCTCCGATTGAGACATCTGAAGGATGGCTTCTGTTCTACCACGGTGTTTCCGGAACATGCAACGGTTTTGTTTACAGCATCGGCGGCGCAATTCTCGACATCGACAATCCGTCTGTCGTAAAGTATCGCTGCGAGAATTTCCTTCTGACACCGGAAGAGTGGTATGAGGAGAGAGGCTTCGTGCCGAACGTAACCTTCCCATGCGCAACCATTCACGACAGCGTTTCCGGCAAAATCGCCGTTTATTACGGATGTGCAGACAGCTATGTCGGACTGGCATTTACGACTGTTGATGAGATTGTGGACTACATCAAGACACACAGTCACGTAACAGAGTCTGATACCGAGATCGGAAGACGCTAGTCAAAACAAAGAGGCTCGTATACCGATTCCTGAGACAGTGATTTCATAAACGGTATACGAGTGCCATGCAAAAAAGTAAACGAGGATATGGCTGCAGACAATACTATGGACATGAACTTAAATATCAATTTAAACAAAAACATCTTAAATGCAAATATCAGCGCCGAAAAGATGCGGATGAAACAGCAGATACAGGCGCATCTTGACCAAGTCATTTTGCCATTTTGGGAAGCACTTAAGGATGACGAGTATGGCGGATTTTATGGCTACATGGATATCGACTTAAATCTGGATAAAAGGGCAGTAAAGGGGTGCATTTTAAATAATCGTATTTTATGGTTTTTCTCCAATGCGTATCTGACATTAAAGCGTCCAAAGCTTCTTTCCTACGCAAAGCATGCATATGAATTTTTGAAAAATGCATGTCTGGATCGAACCTGCGGCGGCGTTTACTGGTCTGTTACGTTTGATGGAAAGCCAGAGGAAGACATGAAGCATACTTACAATCAGGCATTTGCGATTTATGCACTTTCTTCTTATTATAATGCGTCTGGTGACAGAGAAGCCCTGGACATTGCGTGGAGCATTTACAATGTAATTGAAATGCACTGTAAGGACGACAAGGGATATCTTGAGGCATTTGACCGCAAATTCGAGCCGGTCAGCAATGAGAAGCTTTCCGAAAACGGAGTCATGGCGGAAAAGACGATGAATACGCTGCTTCATGTATTTGAAGGATATACGGAGCTTTACCGTGTGACAAAGGACAACCGGGTAGGACAAAATCTTCGCTGGATGCTGGATATCTTTGCGAAAAAGGTGTATAATCCGGTTAAGAAGCGTCAGGAGGTTTTTTTCGACAAGGACTGGAATACACTAATTGATCTGTATTCGTATGGACACGATATTGAGACGTCCTGGCTGATCGATAAAGGTCTGGCGATTTTGGATGATCCGCAGGTGGCAAGAGAGCTTGCACCGATCACCGATACACTTGCAGAACAGATTTATCAGATCGCTTATCGGGATCATTCCGTGCTCAATGAATGTGAAAGAGGTGTCGATAACAATATGCGTGTGTGGTGGATTCAAGCTGAATCGGTTCTGGGATTTTTTAACTATTATCAAAAGCACAATGAAAAGACCGAGTATTTTAAGGCTGCGCAGGATATTTGGGATTATATTCAAAATGTTATGACGGACAAGCGACCGGGCTCGGAGTGGTTCTGGGAGTTGGATGAGGATCAAAAGCCGTCGAGTAAAAAGCCGATTGTCGAGCCGTGGAAATGTCCATATCACAACGGACGCATGTGCTTTGAGATGATTCACAGGCTTGGTGAAAAATAAATGAACAAAACACAGCTGCGTATAGGAACAGGCGGTTTTGCGACCGGACATTTTGTGAGCTGTAAGATTACAGGAGGAGATAATACAATGAAGCTTCATGAGCAATATTATGTGGAGAAAGCGAAAGTTGAGAAGCTGATTGCAAAGAAGAATCAAAAGTCTGATTTTTATAATGGTATTTATGATCGTTATACCGATCCGGTTTTAACAAGAGAGCATATCCCGGTAGAGTGGAAGTATGACGTAAATCCAGAGACAAATCCATATTTTATGGAGCGTCTTGGTGTCAATGCCGTATTCAACTCCGGTGCAATCGAGTTAAATGGAAAATATTATCTGATTGCCCGCATCGAAGGAAATGACAGAAAGTCCTTCTTTGGTGTGGCAGAGAGTGATTCACCTGTAGATGGCTTTCGCTTCTGGGATTATCCGATTTTATTAGATGACATCTGCCCGGACGAGACAAATGTTTATGACATGCGTCTGACCAAACATGCAGATGGCTACATCTACGGTGTGTTCTGCTCTGAGAGCAAAGACACTACATCGAATGATCTTTCCGCAGCCGTAGCGGCAGCCGGAATCGTGCGCACCAAGGATTTAAAGCACTGGGAGCGTCTGGATAATTTAAAGACACTTCGTTCGCCTCAGCAGAGAAATGTTGTACTTCATCCGGAATTTATTCATGGCAAATATGCATTTTACACTCGTCCGATGGATGATTTTATCGACACCGGAAGCGGCGGCGGAATCGGATTTGGTCTGTGTGAGGATATCGAGCATGCGGTAATCGATGAGGAGATCATCACCAGCAAGAGAAAGTATCATACCATCACCGAGGCAAAGAATGGTGCAGGTGCGGTTCCGATCAAGACGGAGCGCGGATGGATTCACATCGCACACGGCGTGCGAAATACCGCAGCGGGACTTCGCTATGTTATCTATGCATTCGCGACAGCACTTGACGATCCGGCAAAGGTAATCGCAGAGCCGTCCGGCATGTTAATCGGACCGAGAGACTGGGAAAGAGTCGGTGACGTATCAAACGTAGTCTTCACAAACGGCGCAATCGAGAAGGATGGAAACGTCTATATTTATTACGCAGCAAGTGATACAAGACTTCACGTAGCATCCACAACAGTGGATAAATTAGTTGATTATGTATTCTCCACTCCATCTGATCCGGGCAGAAGCGTTCTGTGTGTACAGCAGCGCTGTGACCTGATCAAAAAGAACTTAGAATATATCAATAAGTGCAAGGCAGAAGAATAACAAAGAATAAAGGCGGCAATGCCAGAGGGACAGGGAAATGCGGCACTTCAGTGCCACTTTCCCTGTTTTCAGTGGCTAACCGTCTTTTCTATCAAGAAAGGAACGAATATTGGTATGGACAACATGACACGATTGAAAAATCTGATGAAGCGTGCTGCTCACGGCGAATCGCTTGTGATTGGCTTTTTGGGTGGCTCCATCACACAGGGAAGTCTCTCCTCAACGCCAGAGACCTGCTATGCGTATTTGATCTATGAGTGGTGGAAGCAGGCATTTCCAAAGACCGACTTTTCCTTTGTAAATGGTGGAATCGGCGGAACAACCTCACATTATGGCGGCGCACGCGCATGGAAGGATGTTCTTTGCTATCGACCTGATTTTGTGACTGTTGATTTCTCCGTCAACGATGATGCAAACGAGTTTTTTGAGGAGACCTACGAGGGAACACTTCGCCGCCTGCTCACGGCACCATCAGCCCCGGCAGTCGTTGTATTAAATAACGTATTTTACGATACCGGAAAGAACGCACAGGACTACCACAACCGCATCGCATCACACTATGGCATTCCACATGTCAGCATCAAAGATACGATTTATCCGCGTGTAGAGAGCGGCGAAATTGTGCGTGCGAATATCACACCAGATAATCTGCATCCAAACGATAAGGGACATCGTCTCGTCGCAGATGAGATCTGCAAGCTTCTTGAATCCATCAAGGCAGAAGTAGAAAAAGAAGAAAATACAGCGGGAGAGAATGCCAAGACCGAATCCCAGGCAGAAAATACAGCAGGTAAAAGCACTACGACAGAGACCAAAATAACGGCATCTGTATCCCTTCCAGCCCCACTCACAGCAAATGCCTACGAGCACAGCCGCCTGATTCAGATTCAGGATAACGAAGCAATTTTGGAAGGCTTTTTGGTTGATCCAATTGAGAAAAAAGGAATGCTTGATATTTTCAAAAATGGATGGACAGCAGCGCATACAAATGATAAAATTATCTTTGAGATCGAATGCAGCTGTCTGGCTGTTCAGTACCGCAAATCCGTACAGCAGCCTGTGCCAAAAGCAAAGGCCGTGATTGACGGTGACGAGGAACATGCAGTGATTCTGGACGGAAATTTCAAAGAAGACTGGGGAGATTGCCTGTATTTGGAACCGCTTTTGCACCACGCAGAACGATGTGTTCACAGACTCGAAATTACAGTCACAGATGCCGAGGATATCGTGCGGCCATTTTATCTGGTATCGCTGATTGTTTCGTAACAGAAAACTTCGCCGAAGTACCCATCATAACGTAGCGGGCAATAAAAACCGCAGCGCATTCGAGAAGTTAATTTAGAAAGGATTGGATAGGAACATGGACGAGAATATTAAGAAAAGCTATGAGTATTGGTGTACATCTCCGATTTTCGATGATGCAACAAAGGCTGAGTTAAAGTCAATTGCAGACAACGAGGATGAAATCTTCGACCGCTTTTACAGAGAACTGGAGTTTGGTACCGGTGGTCTGCGCGGTGTAATCGGCGCAGGCACAAACCGTATGAACTTCTATACCGTAGGAAAGGCTACTCAGGGTCTTGCAAACTTCATCAACAAGCAGGATGCTGCCGCAAAGGGTGTTGCAATCGCATTTGACTCCCGCCGTATGTCTCCTGAGTTTGCAGATACCGCAGCATGCGTATTAGCTGCAAATGGCATCAAGGCTTATATTTTTGACAGTCTGCGCCCGACACCGGAGCTGTCTTTCGCACTTCGTACTCTGGGCTGCACCGCAGGTATCGTCGTAACCGCCAGCCATAACCCGCCGGAATACAATGGTTACAAGGTATACTGGGAGGATGGCGCACAGATCACTGCTCCAAAGGATGCACAGATCATCGGCGAAGTAAATGCGATCAAGGATTATGCAGAGATCAAGAAGATGACTACCGAGGAAGCCAAGGCTGCAGGACTCTATGAAGTAATCGGAAAAGAGATCGACGATAAATACATGGAGGCATTAAAGAAGCTCGTTCTTCATCCAGAGGCAATCAAGCAGATGGCCTCCTCCTTAAAGATCGTTTACACGCCACTTCACGGAACAGGAAACATCCCGGTACGCCGTGTATTAAAGGAACTTGGATTTGAACAGGTAACAGTTGTTCCGGAGCAGGAGCTTCCGGATGGAAATTTCCCGACCGTATCCTATCCGAACCCGGAGGACAAGAAGGCATTCGCACTGGCACTTGACCTTGCAAAGAAGGTAGACGCGGACCTCGTTCTGGCAACTGACCCAGATGCAGACCGTCTTGGTGTATATGCAAAAGATACAAAGACTGGCGAGTACAAGGTATTTACCGGAAATATGTCTGGTATGTTAATCTGCGAATATCAGATGTCCCAGAAGAAGGCACTTGGTATTCTTCCGGCAAACGGCGCACTTGTTACCACAATCGTATCCTCCAACATGGCTCAGGCTGTTGCAAAGGAATATGGCATGAAGTTCATCGAATGCCTGACCGGATTCAAGTACATCGGCGAGCAGATCAAGTTCTTTGAGCAGACCGGAAGCAACGAGTATGTATTCGGTTTCGAGGAGAGCTACGGCTGTCTGGTTGGTACGCATGCAAGAGATAAGGATGCCGTTGTTGCTGTTATGGCACTGTGTGAGGCTGCTGCTTACTACAAGACTCAGGGCATTACACTGTGGGATCAGATGTTAAACATCTACAACAAGTACGGCTACTACAAGGAAGACCTGTTTACCATGACCTTCAAGGGTGCAGACGGTGCAAAGAAGATGCAGGATATGATGGATGCATACCGCAAGAATACACCAAAGCAGGTTGGTGCATACAAGGTACTGCGTCTGCGTGACTACAAGAACGACGTGATCACCGATCTGGCAACAGGAGAGACTACACCGACCGGACTGCCGAAGTCAAACGTACTGTATTTTGAGTTGGAAGATGACGCATGGTTCTGTGTTCGCCCGTCCGGCACTGAGCCGAAGATCAAGTTCTATGCAGGCATAAAGGGCACCAGTCTGGAGGATTCTGCAAAGAAGCTGTCTGACCTGATGGAAGCAATCAAGAATGCATAAGGAATACATATCAGGCAAGTATGAAACAATACGCATTAAGCAGTAAGTATGAAACAATAAGTATTCACACGTGTTAAAATACGGCCAACGCATTGCAGGCTGGAAAATATGCCAGCCTGCAATGCATAGAATGTGAGGAAAAAAGAAGAATTATGAAGATACTGCCAAACAACAGCAGTCTCATCTATAGTGGAAGGATCGACTGGAGCGATCCTTTTGCTATCGTATGGACGTATTCGGGAACATTTGTAAAGATTCGATTCAAAGGACTGCATTTATCCATTCATGTGCGAAATAAAAATAATTACTGGGATAACTATCTGGGTGTTGTCGAGGGCGACGCTCAGACAAAGATTTTGCTGCCAAAGGATGGAGAGGCAGAGATTGCAATTCCATTGCAGAAGACAGAAGATGATATTCATGAGGTCATGATCTTTAAGCGTCAGGATGCCTGTCATGAGCTTACGATTCTTGGCTTTGAGATCAACGCTGATACGAATGATAACAGCAGTGATAAAAGTCGTGCGAGCAGAAACTGCGATAGCGATGACAGCAAAAATGCAATAGAAAAATGTGAACTCCTTCCGGCATCCCCGCTGCCGCCAAGACGCATTGAAGTATATGGCGATTCTGTTTCAGCAGGAGAAGTGTCAGAGGCACTTGATTACATTGGAAAGGCGGATCCGACCGATCAGCATGGAGAATATTCCAACAGCTGGTATTCCTATGCATGGATTACGGCGCGCGCATTTGACGCACAGCTGCACGATATCGCACAGGGCGGTGCTGCGCTCCTTGATCAGACTGGTTGGTATCATGCGCCGGATTATATCGGCATGGAATCAATCTGGGATAAGATGCGTTACAATCCAGATTATGGCACCATTACAAAGTGGGATTTCTCACAGTATACGCCAGATATTGTAATTGTGGCGTTTGGACAGAATGATTCCAACCCAGACGACTATATGAAGAAGGATTATGAGGGAAAGAAGGCGCAAAACTGGAGAGCGCATTACGAACAATTTTTAAAGAAAATCAGACAGACCTACCCGAACGCGTGGATCATATGCTGCACGACACTGCTGCAGCATGATATCGGATGGGATATGTCGATCAGTCAGGCCGTCCAGAACATCGCAGACAAAAAGATTTCCCACTGTGTATTCCAGCGAAACGGTAAGGCAACGCCAGGCCATCTTCGCATTCCGGAGGCAGAGGAGATGGCAGGAGAACTTTGCCATCACATTCGCAGCTTGAATATCGAAGGCTACGAATAGGAGCCTTCTTGAATGAGAACAGAAACGTTATCAATGGAATGCTTCTTATAATTCCCAATGCAGCCTGATTACTCGTCAGAACTGTTTTAATCAAAAAAACAATTGACAAAATATACTATATATGTTATAAATAAACCAAATGATATTGGCAAAAAGTAAAATTAATTCAGAAGGAGGAGAATGCACAATGGATATTTAGCACAAATTTTGATGTTACTTTAATATTTGCAAAATTACATAACCAT
>CAVCXB010000082.1:0-13243 GCA_963605535.1 Wujia chipingensis | reverse complement strand
AGATTCCGTGGATTAGCACAAACTTTACCTCACAGTGGTGCTTAAATGTCATCACCGCGCTTCGCTATATCCGCGAGGAGTTGCCAAAGACAATGGAAGAGTTGGAGACGCTTTTAGCAGGGCTTGATGAGAGTGGATTTCATAAAGCGTAAGGTGCCTCGCCTCGGGGCGTTGCCAGAGAAAAAGGAGAAAAGATGAAAACGAGTATCGGAAAGGGAATTTATTTCCACTATGGGTGGAAGTTTCTGCTTGCAGATGCCTTCCCATTGAAGGATGCGCTGAATAAGTGGCGCGATGCAGAAGGTCATTTCTTCTATGAGACCGCGTACAAGGAGGAGAACTGGGAGGAGGCAACGCTTCCTCATACCTTCAATGACGGCGATCTGTTTCGCGACCGCATTCAGGATGCAGGAAGTGGCCAGAAGCGAACGATGGCATTTTACCGCAAGTGGTTTTCTGTGCCGAAAAATCGTGAGGGACAGAAGGTACTTATCCAGTTTGAGAAGGTGCGCCAGACCTGCTATCTGTATGTAAATGGCACATTGGCGGGCTATCATGAGAATGGTGTGGCACCGTTTGGCTTTGATCTGACTTCATACATTCGATTTGGCGAGGAAAACCTGATTGCCATTGCAACAGACAACACGACAACGAGAAACATTCCATTTTGCATTGCAGAGACACCGAACGCAAAGGACGTGGAGCCGGGCAGCTACTTACAGTCACAGGATGAGACGGTACCGGCAGAGCAGGAGGGCGTGGGCTTTTTCTGGAACTGCAATGACTTTAACCCATCGGTCGGCGGATTGACAAGTCCGGTTCGTCTGTATTATAAACCGCAGGTTTATCTGACGCTGCCGCTGTACAGCAATCTTCTGACAAAGGGCTGCTATGTGTATGGCAGCGAGTATGAGATCGCGGCTGGCAAGGATACAAATAGTATGGAGCTTTCTGGAAGTGCGAAAACTACCGTTGAGGCTGAGGTGCGAAACGAGACTGGAAAGCCGGTTGTGGTGTGGACTAGCGTTGATGTGCTGCGCCATGACGGCACGAAGGCATTTTCTTTCCGGTCAGAAGAGAAAGAGATTGCATCGTGGGGAGCAGAAGACTCACCTCTTAGCATTGTGCCAGAGGATGCTTACAAGAAGGATGAGAGTGGTCACTACGCTCCGGTAGCCGAGGAGGAAGCCGCACCGACACGAATCGACTCCGAGCATGTCACTGTCGTAACTGCTCAGTCCGAGCGTGAAGGACTCAGATTGTGGAGCATCGACGATCCCTATCTGTACCGCATTGTTGTGCGATTGTATACAAAGGATTGTACAGTCTTAGGCTGCACAGCAAACACTTGTGAAGGTGATGGTGTAAGGAAAGCTGGTACGAACAAAGCTTGCATGGCAGAAGAGAGTGCAGCAGATGAGAGCGATGACGTAATCTGCCTTGACGAGCAGGAGATTGAGACCGGCTTTTGCAAGATTGGCTACGACAAGGATCATGGTGTGATGATTAACGATGCGCCGGTATGGCTGCGCGGCTACGCACAGAGAGCGACAAATGAGTGGGCTGCGATCGGCATTGCACCGGAATGGTTAAAAGACGAAGATGCAAGACTGATTAAGGAGAGCAATGCGAACCATATCCGTTGGATGCATGTAGCAGCTTCTCCATCTGAGATTCGTGCGTTTGACCGTCAGGGAATCATTTGCACACAGCCGGCAGGCGACAAGGAAAAAGAAAACTTTGGCAGGCAGTGGGATCAGCGAGTGGAGCTGATGCGCGATGTGATTATTGCATTTCGCAATCATCCGTCCATCGTCTTCTGGGAGGCCGGAAACAATTCCATTGGAAAAGAACATATGCGCGAGATGCGTCTGCTTAAGCAGGCACTTGACCCGTCACGCGGCCGTTTTATGGGCTGCCGTACCATCAACACAGAGGAAGTATTAGCGGAGTCTGAGTATGTCGGAACGATGCTAAACCGTCATGCAGCACGCTTCTTAGCCGAACATGGGCCGATCACGGAGACAGAGTATGCCAGAGAGGAAGCACCGAGACGAATCTGGGACGATTTTACACCGCCTGATTTTGACTATAAAAATAAGTGGCTTGGCAAGGGCGGAAGAAAGCAGCCGGGCGGCGATTTCTACGATCTGACATCCGAGGATCTGGCACTTGCAACCGCAAAGGGTTACAGCGAGTTTTTCAATGACCGTATCGGCGGCGCATCGCACCATGACTGGTATAGTGCATGTGCGGCACTTTGCTGGACGGATTCCGCGCAGCACGGACGGCAGGCATATTCGGAAAATGCACGTATGAGCGGTCGTGTGGATGCAGCGCGAAATAAGAAGCAAAGCTTTGACGTGTTCCGCGTTATGCAGTCTAAGGATCCGGCAGTGAAAATTGTCGGTCACTGGAATTATCCGCCGCAGGATGGAACAAATTATCGCTACGAAAAAAAGGCTTTTGACGGCAATTTCTGGATGCCGACAGGCGAGTATGGATATCGCGATCCAAAACACAAGACCGTTTATGTAATCGCAAGTGACCCGATTGCAAAGGTGGAACTTTATGTAAACGATGAGTTGGTTGGCAGCTGCGATACCCCGCAGGACACCTTCGTATTTGCAATTCCCAATGTGGATATCACAAATCAGGGAAAGGTGACAGCGATTGCTTACGATTATGATGGAAAGCAGGTGGCTTTAGATACCATCGAGACAGCAGGAGAACCGGCAAAACTCGAATTGTCTGTAAAGACATCTCCAAATGGACTGCTTGCCGATGGCGCAGACGTTGCATATCTGGATATTCGAGTAACCGATGACGAAGGACGTATCTGCCCGCTGTGCGACGCACGAATCGACTTTGCATTAGAGGGCGAAGGGATCTTCCTCGGAGGCTACAATAGCGGTCGCTTTAATGGCCCAAATAAGCAGGACAATGTTATCCATAAAAATTATCTGTACGCAGAGTGCGGCTATAACCGCGCATTCCTAAGAAGTACAAGAAAGGCAGGAGCCATTCGCGTGACTGCCACGATGGAAGGTTTGGCACCGGTAAGTGTCGAGTTAAACTCCGTTTCTGTGGTACTTGAGGATGAGGCACTTAAGAAATTGAATGTATCTTATCCAAACCTTGGCGATACCATTGCCCCGAATAATCAGGATTATCCGGCAGTACCGGCAGCCGACCTTGCAAAGTATGTGCCGGAGACAGAGCAATATTGCAAGATTCTCTGGAATGGACAGGAACCGGATACGAGAGGGGTGCGCACCGTCAACAAAAACGGAAGCATCTGGGGTGCCGTTATCTGCATCTTAGAGCGCATGAAGGGTGAGCTGGGTGATGCGTTTGACTATGAATACGACCCGAAGGAAGAACGTCTGACACTGACAAGCGGCGGTCATACCATCATTGCGCAGACGCATCAGACGCACCTTCTTGTCGATGGCAGGGAAAATCTGATGGATGGTGAGCCATATGTTTCCGAGAGCCGCCAGTTTGTCATGGAAGTGAACGCAATTATCACCTATATCGAAGGCGTCACCGCGTACTATGACGACAAGGTGAATGTATTCCGTGTGGAGCGCATCCGCTAGTTTTACGAAAAGCCCCGGCGGCGAAGGCCAGTTTACGAAAGCGGTTCGACGATTGTTTTGTCGACGGGCCCAATTCCGCGGGTCCCCACTACATGTTTTTTACGTAAGTGTATTTTGACAACGGGCCCGCTTCAACGTCCCGTCTCGTAAAAGCAACTCGTCTCACCGCTGGTTTAAGTTACGCTTCGCCTTGGGGCTTTGCTAGATGTAACGAGCATTCATAAACAATGGAAAGGAAAAAGAATTATGTCAGAAAAATTTCACGATCTGGTAGCAGGCGCACGTTCCTACCGCCGCTTTGACCAGAGCAAAAAAATGACCATGCAGGAACTGGAAGAGTTAGCAGACTTAGGACGCATTACGCCATGCGGCGGAAATCGCCAGTACATCCGCTTTGCATTGAGTACAGATGAGAAGACAAATGCAAAGATCTATGAGAATCTTTCATGGGCAGGCTATTTAAGCGACTGGGATGGCCCGGCAGAGGGAGAACGTCCAACCGGATATATCTTTATCTTGCGTGATCTTGAGATGCAAAAAAACATCACCGTGGATGAAGGAATTGCGGCGCAGACCATTTTCCTTGGCGCAAGAGAAATGGGCTACGGCGGCTGCATATTAATGAACATCAAACGCCAGCCGCTTATGGAAATTCTTGGACTGGATCCGGAAAAATATGCCATCACTATGGTGATCGCACTTGGCGTTCCGGTAGAGACTGTAACGCTGGTTGATATGAAAAACGGTGATATCAAATATTATCGCGACGAGAATCAGGTTCACTATGTTCCAAAGAGAAGCCTGAAGGATGTAATTGTAAAAGAATTGTAATTGTTCCAGTTCACGGCTTTTCGTGACCTAGCCGTGAACTGAAACTTAGAAATTTCTGATAAAATGGAGCGCGAAAAAATGAAAAAATTTACAATTTATCTGGCAGGAGATTCCACGGTACAAAGTTACCGTACTCCCGTAAAGCCAATTACCGGATGGGGACAGATGCTGCATACTTATTTTAAGGAGACAGAACCAAAGACGAATCAGGACGGCTGTGACTGGATGGGCTATGGCAAAAAGAGCGATTCTGATTTTGAGCAGTCTATCCTCTACGAGACAGACGGCATGTATATCGACAACCGTGCAATGGCAGGAAGAAGCAGCAGAAGCTACTTTGATGAGGGACGACTCGACGACTTAAAGAAAGCAATTAAGCCGGGTGACTATCTTTTCATGCAGTTTGCGCATAATGACGCAAACAAAGAAAAAGAGGAACGCTATGTCACTCCTGAGCAATACGAAGAATATCTGCTTCGCTATATCAATGCGGCAAAAGAGCGCGGCGTACAGCCTGTTCTCGTAACTGCTATTGCAATGAGAAGCTGCAACGATACGCCGGACGGCAGGTTTTGCATAAGCTTTCCTGAATATCGTGAAAAGATGCTTGAGATGGGAGAAAAGTATGATCTTCCGGTACTCGATCTGGGAAATGCAACCGCAGATTATCTGAATACGGTAGGCGATGATGGCTCCAAGAAGCTGTTTATGTGGTTGGAAAAAGGTGCATACGAGGGCTATCCGGATGGAAAGCAGGACAATGCGCATTTGCAGCAGGCAGGCGCGAAAGCATTTGCAGGATTGCTTGCCGGTCTGATTCGTTCGTATGACCGCGATGATAAGCTGGACAAGGTAAAAGCGCAGCTGGCATAGATTTTATGAAGACGAAGCGACAGGGTTTTACGAGATAAACGTCTGTAAGATGGCCGACTGGAAAGCAAAGCGGTTAGGCTCGCTGACAGAATCCGCCCGCCGCGCGTTTGAACCGAATCAAGCAAGCAGCGAAGCAGATTGCGAATGTCCGCTTTGACTAAAGAAAAGGAGATAATTATGAACGCGACAGTAAAGCGGGTCTTAAATGACTGCGCAGAAATCGTATGGGAACCGGCAGAGGGTGCCGAAACCTATCATGTTTACTGGGCCGATAAAGACATTCCGACCATGAAGTATCAGATGGTGGGCGATACAAATGAGTGCAGCTTTGTCTTAAAAAAGGCAACGCATGTGCCGCATTATGTAAAAGTAGCCGCCGTAAAAGATGGAAAAGAGTATGAGATGAGCAATCTTGTGGAGACACCTCTTAAGGCTGTTTTCCATGAGCAGCTTGAAAAGTTAAACAGAGGTCTGATTGCCGTTAAGAGAGACGATGGCATATATGTTGGCTGGCGCATGTTTCTTGATGAGGTGCGCGGCTACAGCGATACCGGTCTGACAGGTGCCGATTATGCGGTATACCGCGGTACCGACAGGATTGCAGTCGTTACAGACAGCACAAACTATCTGGATACTGACGGAACTTTGCAGGATACCTATTGTGTGGCACCGATTCTGGATGGCAAAGAAGGTGCGTGCTGCGAGGCAGTCTCCGTGTGGGAACACAATTACATTGATATTCCGATACACAAGCCGGCAGATGGCCGTTCTCCGAAGGGTGAGATGTTCCCGGAGGGTCAGCCGTACACCTACAGCGCAAATGATATGAGCATCGGCGATGTGGACGGAGATGGCGAGTTGGAATATATCGTAAAGTGGGATCCATCGAATGCACATGATGTTTCCCACCGCGGCTATACCGGAAACTGCTACATTGACTGCTATCGACTGGACGGCACATTGTTGTGGCGTGTGGACATGGGACCGAATATCCGCTCTGGCGCACATTATACGCAATTTATGGTGTACGATTTTGACGGTGACGGCAAGGCGGAAATGTGTGTTAAGACGGCACCAGGCACGAAGGTGACACGCTTTGCAGCGGACGGCACCGCGACAGAGGAGCATATTACACTTCCAGAGCGCGATGTAAAGAATGGCATCACACATGATGATAACTATGTATGCACAGCAGAAAGCTACAAGGAACATCTTGTAAAAACATTTATGGACTGGAGCAGTCATCCAGAGGTGGTATCCGGCCGCTGGCCTGCTACACTCGAAGAGTGCTTTGGCATTGCGGTCAAGTACAGCTATCCGCTTAGCCGAGAGGATGCAGAAGAGCTTGTTTCTTACTTTATCTATGAGTTTGCTCCGGCAAGAAGCGACAAAAATCATCTTGAGGCATTTGAGGGCTTCATCTATGAGGGGCCGGAATATCTGACGATGTTTGACGGTGAGGGAAATGAGCTTGAGACAATTGATTTTCCGGTGCCAAGAGGTGATGATGGTCTGATGTGGGGCGATTATGCGATGCGAAGAATCGAGCCGTGCAACCGTGTGGATCGTTTTCTTTCCGGAGTTGCCTATCTTGACGGTGAACATCCATCTGTAATCATATGCAGAGGCTACTATACCAGAAGTACCGTAACGGCTTATGATTTTAAGAAAGGTCATTTTGTAAAGCGATTTGCAGTGGATTCTGGTCATGTGCCGATGAATAACCCATTTAATGACAATGCACATGAAAAAGAGGGATTGGACTCGGTATGGGGCAAGCTTGCCGGACAGGGCGATCACAGTCTTTCCGTAGCAGATATAGACGGTGATGGCTATCAGGAGATCATTTACGGTGCAGCCGTGATTGATCAGGACGGAAGCATTCTGTATTCAAGCTACGATCATCTGCCGGATGGACGATTGGCAAAGCTTGGCCATGGCGATGCAATGCATGTAGCCAGAATCAATCCGGATCTGCCGGGATTTCAGATTTTTAATGTATTCGAGGGCGCAAAGGCGGCACCTTATGGCTATGCGCTTCGTGATGCGCTCACCGGAAAGGTATTCTTTGGCGAATATGCGGAAGAAGATCTGGGCCGCTGCATGATCGGAGATGTGGTTCCGGGTGTGCGCGGACTTCAGGTATGGGTAAAGGATACGTTTGACTGCAACGGAAACAAGTTGGACGTGAAACTTCTTGGAACGAATGCAAATATCCACTGGGCTGCTGACATGACCACGCAGATCATCGACGGCGTGGACTACATGGCGAATAGAAAGCAGACAGGTATCATTAACGATAATACCCACGGTATTATGCTTGACCCGCAGGGTACCCTCACCAATAATGGCACCAAGGGAAATCCGTGTCTCGTTGCGGATATTTTCGGTGATTACCGTGACGAGATTATTCTTCGTCTTGAGGACAGCAGTGCGGTGCGCATTTACACCAATACAGATTTGTCCGCGCATAAGTTGTTTACGCTGCTGCATGACATTCAGTACCGTGTCGGTGTGGCATGGCAGAATAACTGCTACAATCAGCCGTGCTATACGAAGTTTTATCTGGCAAGCGATATGGAGTGGAAGTATGTGCTGCCGGCGCTGGCATCGACGGTGACTACCCGGTAGTTTTCCGGGGAAATCCTCGGATCCCACTACATAAGAACGTCTCTCGGAAGAGTATATCTTTTGAGAGGCGTTTTTCTTGACTTTGCAAAAAAAATGGGTATAATAGTAACCAAGAAACAAAGAAACCAAGCAACAAGGAATAGATATCCGTATTTTTGTATAGAATAGTAAGGAGGTAACATATGCCTACAGCTGTATTGGAAAGAGGAAGTAGAAAAGTGGATAGAAAAGTTCTTAGTATCTCTTCAAAGAGACAGATTACAATTCCACAAAAATTTTATCAGACATTAGGATTTGGAAATGAAGCAGAATGTATTGTTCATGGGAATGAACTTATAATTCGTCCGGTGAAAACTGTTTCTGGTGGTGAATTTGCAGAACAGATTCTTGCAGAGTTAATTGATGAGGGACTATCGGGAGAAGCTTTACTCTCTAAATTTAAAGAACGTCAAGCTCAAATTAGACCGGCTGCGGAGGCTATGCTTCGTAATGCGGAAGAAATCGCAAATGGAAATGCGCCATTTGAAACGTATGAAGATGTTTTCGGATCGGAGGATGAGTAATGCTGTCAGTGCGATTTGAACCTCCAGCAGCAAAATATATCAAAAAGCTGAAGGATAAAAAATTAAAAACGTTGTATCGGGACGCGATTGATAAAATCTGTAATGACTATACAATAGGAGAGGCGAAAACCGGCGATCTGAGTGGATTTTATGATCAGTTGAAGCGTTACATAAAAGGGTAGATATATAAGTAGATTGGACAGCAAAAAACCTCTCGGAAGAAAGATTCTCCCGGGAGGTTTTTTAATACCGTAGACGATAAAAATCAAATATGCAGTTAAAAACGTGATTACTCTAAAACGAGCAGCAGAGCCATCTTAAACTTGCCCTGAGCGGTAACGCTGTGCAGACCATTCTTATCAAAACGGAAATTCTCGCCTGCGGACAGCGTGTAATCCTTGCCCTCATAACCGATAGTAGCCCTTCCTTCGAGTGCAAAGATGATTGCGTTGCCCGGTGCACGATGTGGTGTCAGACCGGTTCCCTCGTCGAATGCCATCAGCACAAACTTCATGGTGCTGTTGCTTACAACGTCAAGATTTGCAATGCTTCCCTCCTCGTAAGAGATTAAGTCCTTAAGTTTCATTACTTCTCCAGATTTTACAATACTGTTCATGTTTGTCTCCTTTTTAATAATAATTTCTGTGTAAACGGTTCCGGTAGTCGTTTCAACACCGCAGAGGGTGCCGCCCGGAATGATAAGACAGGCGCCGTCTGATACCGGCTCCTTTTTTGCCTGATCTCCAATAAGAAAATCAGCAGTTCCTTTTGCACCAATGTAAATGGAAGTTACATCATAGCGCTCCTGGCTGATGGACGTATCCTTGCCAAGAGAAAAGAATGTAACCGCAGTTGTCTGTCCCATCTTCGCATCGCGTGATATGGTCATTCCATCTTTGATTGGACGCAGTTGTTCCACTGTAAATGCGCCAGCCATAAATATCTCACCTCTGTAGGTGGGGAGGATGTCACTTGTTAAGGCTTATTAATCTGCAGGAAAGAAAGAATACAAAATTATTGACAAAGCCCTAAAGCCATGGCAAAATTTAACTAAAATTTATAAAAAAACACACTGATATAGTTAAAAACAATAAGTGGGAGGAAGAAAATATGAAAGATAAAAATAAAGTGCGATCTGTTTTATTTGTAATTTCAACAATTGCGGTATCTTTTTTTGCACCATTAAAAAGTTTCCAGCTGAAGTGGCTTATTGATTCAAGATCCAAAGGAGAAGCTTTGGGTTATCTTATTATTATTTTTTTGATTACAATTTTAAGCTGGTTGTTTGAAAGGTTTAGTAGGAAGCTATTTACTAATTTTGCTTGTGATGAGATTGAAAAAACTCGTAATCGAATTGTGGATAGTGTGTTACATCGCTCTGTAGAACAGTATAATGATGAGAGTGATGCAGTATATTTGTCGCTTTTAACGAATGATTTACGAACAATATATGATGACTATTATATGTCTATTTTTAATATAATATTTTGGGGTGGGATTATGGCATGTACGTTAGGTCTGTATTTGTACATAAGTCCAATATTATTGATTGCGATTCTTGTAATTGCAATACCACCACTTATGCTTCCGCGTATAATGAATGCCAAGCTTAAGAAAGCAAGAGATACATTTTCGCAGCAAATGGTAATTTATACACAGTATTTGAAAGAATTTTTAGGCGGTTTTGAAGTGATACGAAATTTTCTTAGAGAGGATGCATACAATAAGGAGCATCGGAAAGTGTCATATGAGACGAAAAAAAGCGAATGCACGTATCAGCAAAGTTTGAATAATGTGATTGTGAATACATCTCTTATTAGCAATCTTATTTTTCCGGTTGTCCTTTTAATTGGTTTGCTTCTTGTATTTGCAGGAGATATTACAGTAGGAACTATGTCAACAGCGGCAAGCATGGCAAATTTTGTAATAACACCTTGTCATCAGATTGCGCAGGCATATGCAAAAATAAAAGCAACTAAGGGAATTAGGGAACGCTTACAGGCAGCAGTGACTAGTCAGAAAGATAAAGATGGTAGTCAGCTAGATAGCCCTATTAAAGCGGTTAAATGCGAAAGAGTAACTTTTACATATCCTGAAGGTAATAGGAGAGTAGTAAACGAGGTAACTTTTACTATTAAGTCTGGACAGAAATTTGCACTTGTGGGAGAGAGTGGATGTGGTAAATCAACATTTGCAAAATTGCTTATTCAATATTATCAAGGGTACCAAGGAAGTATTTTAATCAATGGGAGACAGATAAAAGAACTTGAACGAAAAAGCCTTTATAAGAGAGTTGGCTATATTGCTCAGACAACATATCTATTTAATGATACAATATATAATAATGTCTGTTTAAAAGAAGTATTCTCGGATGAACAAGTGCGTCTGGCAGTTGAGTCATCAGGACTTTTAGCTTGGATCCAAACACTTCCAAATGGATTGGATACTGTTATCAGCGAGAATGGGAAGAATTTGTCTGGAGGACAGAGGCAGAGAATTGGTATTGCACGTCTTATTCTTCACAAATATGATTTTATTATTGCAGATGAGATAACAGCAAATTTGGATCCTGAGACATCTCAACAGATTATGGAGAATTTACTAAAAATGTCAAGTAGTATGCTGGTAATTACTCATGATATTTCAAGTCGATTTTTAAGGCAGTTTGATGAAGGGTATCAAATGAAAGAAGGAAAAATAAATTTGATAGAAGGTGGGATTTACGAAAGGAAAGATATTAAGAGAAACCTTTGATAAGAACTTGAATGAGGTAAAGTCAAAGTTGTATTTCCGTCTGCGGTATGCTATACTGAACATGCAGTAAAGACTTGAAAAAACAGAAAGCTGTACTTTCTGAAAAGCGTACAAAGCGCGGAAATGAGGTTTGATATGGATTCGGTAAAAATGAGAGAGGCCGTAGAGGCTGGAAAGACTGTTCTTGGAATTGAGTTTGGCTCAACAAGAATCAAGGCTGTGCTGACAGATGAGAGCAATGCTCCGATTGCACAGGGCGCACATGACTGGGAGAATCGTCTGGAGAACGGAATCTGGACATATACCTTGGAGGATATCTGGGGTGGCCTTCAGGATGCATACGCAAAACTGGCTGCTGATGTAAAGGCACAGTGCGGTGCTGCCCTCAAAAAGATTGGTGCTATCGGCTTTTCGGCTATGATGCACGGCTACATGGTATTTGATAAGGAAGGAACACTTATGGTTCCGTTTCGTACCTGGAGAAATACAATCACAGAGCAGGCAGCAAAGGAACTGACAGCAGCATTTTCCTTTAACATTCCGCAGCGTTGGAGTATTGCTCATCTGTATCAGGCAATCTTAAACGGTGAGGAGCATCTGCCGCGCATCGACTATCTGTCCACACTGGCAGGCTATGTTCACTGGAAGCTGACCGGAAAGAGAGTGCTTGGTGTCGGTGAGGCGTCCGGTATGTTCCCAATCGACAGCAAGACAAAAGATTACGATCAGAACATGGTTGAGACTTTTGATAAGCTGATCGCACCGAAGGGATATAGCTGGAAGCTGCGTGACATTCTGCCTCAGGTACTTTCAGCAGGTGAGTTTGCAGGGAATCTGACTGAGGAGGGCGCAAAGCTCTTAGACCCAAGCGGCGAGTTAGAGGCAGGCATTCCGATGTGTCCGCCGGAAGGCGATGCCGGAACCGGTATGGCAGCGACAAACAGTGTAACCGTACATACCGGAAATGTATCCGCAGGAACTTCTGTATTTGCGATGGTTGTCATGGATGAGAATGAGACCTTAAAGAAGGTTCATGAGGAAATCGATATGGTAACAACGCCGGATGGTCTTCCGGTAGCGATGGTTCACTGCAACAACTGTACCTCTGATCTGAATGCATGGGTTGGTATCTTCAAGGAGTTCCAACAGGCAATCGGCGTTCCGGTTGACATGAACAAGCTTTTCTCTGTACTGTATAATAAGGCACTTGAAGGCGATGCAGACTGCGGCGGTCTGATGGCATACAACTACTTCTCCGGTGAGAGCATCACTGGTTTCGAGGAAGGACGTCCGCTGTTTATCCGTACACCGGACAGCCATTTCACACTGGCAAACTTTATGAGAACTCATCTGTATACCTCTCTTGGCGCATTAAAGGTAGGTTTGGATATTCTGTTCAAGGAAGAGGGCGTAAAACTCGACAATATCTATGGTCACGGCGGTCTGTTCAAGACAAAAGGTGTTGGACAGCGCATCATGGCAGCAGCAATCAATGCACCTGTATCTTTGATGGAGACAGCAGGAGAGGGCGGCGCATGGGGTATCGCACTGCTTGCTTCCTATATGATTCACAAGAAGGAAAATCAGCCGCTGGATGCGTTCCTTGCAGAGGAAGTATTCCACGGTGAAACTGGCGTTCGCATGGAGCCAAATGCAGAGGACGTAGCCGGATTTGATGCATTCATTCAGAGATATAAGGAGTGCCTGCCGGTAGAGCGCGCAGCTGTAGAAAACTTACCCCTTTAAACTCGATCCCGTAAGATTGTGGATTCCGGAAGGTTATGAGGTGGCAACTCGGTAGTTTGTGGAGACCGAAAGGTTGTGAAGGTGCAACCCGGAAGTTTAACGAAGGTGACCTCTCGGAAGATTTACGAAGGACCCACTCGGCGAAGTGACTTTGTCGACGGGCCCAACTCCGCGGGTCCCCACTACTTGTTTTCAACGTAAGTGTATTTTGACAACGGGCCCGCTACAACGTCCCGTCTCGTA
>CAVCXB010000081.1:0-13345 GCA_963605535.1 Wujia chipingensis | reverse complement strand
TCAAGAGTACCCTGAGTAACTTCTTCCGGAAGGCTGCGCGCCATAATCTTCTGATACTTCATTGTGCAGGAAGACAGCTTCTTGCTGCAGGTATTTCCACAATGGAATCCCATGAAGGTATCCTTCTGTGTATAGTTGTACTTGCCCTCGATGGACTCCTTGTACATATCAGCCGGTACGGAGTTGTTGATATCAAGCAGAGTAACAGCATCCTCGCTGATGCAGGTTCCGATGAACTCGCTTAAGCATCCGTAGATATCAACCTCACAGGATACCGGAATGCCCATACCAGTCAGACGGCTGTTTACATAGCAAGGTACAAATCCAAACTGAGTCTGGAATGCCGGCCAACACTTTCCAGCGATTGCCACATACTTGCGGTATCCTCTGTGTGCCTCGATCCAGTCAAGAAGAGTCAGCTCATACTGTGCAAGCTTTGGCAGAATTTCTGGCTTCTTATTTCCTTCGCCAAGCTCTGCTGCCATCTCTTCTACCTTAGCCGGGATTCTCGGGTCTCCATCATGCTTCTTGAATGCTTCAAACAGATCCAGCTCAGAGTTCTCCTCGATCTCAACACCAATGTTGTACAGTGGCTTGATCGGAGCGTTACATGCTAAGAAGTTTAACGGTCTCGGTCCAAAGGAGATAATCTTTAAATCAGACAGTCCGATGATGGTTCTTGCGATCGGCAGGAACTCATGCATCATATCTGCGCACTCTTCTGCTGTACCAACTGGGTACTCTGGAATGTAAGCGCCTACGTTACGAAGCTTTAAGTTGTAGCTTGCGTTTAACATACCACAATAGGCATCGCCTCTGCCATCTGCAAGATCATTCTGGCTCTCCTCTGCTGCTGCAACGAACATCTTCGGTCCATCGAAATGCTTTGCAAGAAGGGTCTCAGAAATCTCTGGTCCGAAGTTTCCAAGGTATACGCAAAGTGCGTTACATCCTGCCTTCTTGATATCCTCAAGAGCCTGAACCATATGGATCTCGCTCTCTACGATACAGACTGGACATTCGTAGATGTCCTCTACATTATACTTTGCAGCATATGCTGCTACTAATGCCTTTCTTCTGTTTACGGAAAGACTTTCTGGAAAACAGTCACGGCTGACTGCTACGATTCCTAATTTTACCTGAGGAATGTTGTTCATAATAAATATGCCTCCTAAATTCTATGTATATAGATAGTTAATACATGGTATATAGCATTCCGGTGTCTATTAAACATTAAAATAATGACACCCGACTTACTGTCTTTTTACTAATACCGTTTTACTGATTACTCACCGAATACAGCAATGTAATCCTTCTTAAACTTCTCGATACCCTGATCGGTTAACGGGTGCTTTACCATCTGCATCAGTACGTTGTACGGAACGGTTGCGATATCAGCACCTGCAAGTGCGCAGTCGATTACGTGAATCGGGTTTCTTACGCTGGCTGCGATGATCTGAGTGTCAATGTCGTCATACATAGCAAAAATATCAGCGATGGTACGAATCAGATCCATACCTGGTGTGGAAATGTCATCCAGTCTGCCAAGGAATGGAGAAACATAGGTAGCGCCTGCTCTTGCTGCAAGGAGTGCCTGTCCTGCGGAGAATACAAGTGTAACATTTGTCTTGATTCCCATTGCGGAGAGTGCCTTTGTTGCCTTTAAGCCTTCTGCAGTCATCGGGATCTTTACAACCATGTTTGGATGAATCTTGCTGATTGCGATACCTTCTTTCATCATAGTCTCTGCATCGGTTGTGGTTGCCTTTACCTCACCGCTGATCGGGCCATCTACGATGGATGCGATCTCTGAGATTACTTCCTCAAATACACGACCTTCCTTTGCGATCAGGGATGGATTTGTGGTAACGCCACAGATGATGCCCATATCGTTTGCCTCTTTGATGTAATCAACATTGGCAGTATCAATAAAAAACTTCATAATGTACCTCCTGAGTTTGCGTCACGGGTGTGGAAAACGTACCCGTGCATTTGTAATAATCATACTACATGGCCCTCTGAAAGTCAATTTGTTCGTACAAGTTTTACAAAGGATTTTACAGCTACCCGTAAGGTTATGAACGCGATTCGGCGATTGTTTTGTCGCCTCACCGCTAATCTAGGCTACGAATCTACGCCTACTTTCTTGCACTTTAGAAGGGGATCTGCTATACTTGGAGGCAACGGGGCAAAGAAACAAAACGCCTTCGCTGTGTAACAAAATTTATTATAAATCTGGAGGATTATTATGAGCGAAAGAAAACTTCCTACAATCTATATCTGTTTTCCAGGCGGAAAGCATAAGGTTTTAACGATGAGCTACGATGACGGCAAATTAGAGGATCGCCGCCTTGTTTCCATCTTTAACAAGTATGGCATCAAGGGTACCTTCCATCTGAATTCCGGTCTGGAAATGGACACTCGTATTCCAACGTCTGAGTACCAGGAGTTGTACAAGGGCCATGAGGTTTCCTGCCACACGCTGACGCATCCGACCATCGCACGCTGCCCAATGGAGCAGGTAATTTCTCAGGTATTGGATGACCGTCAAAATCTGGAATCTATTATGGGCTATCCAGTACGCGGTTTGTCCTACCCGAATGGTTCTTATTCAAAGGAAATCATTGATGTTCTTCCATCCCTCGGTATCCGCTATGCACGTACCGTAACAAGCACCATGTCCTTTGCAATGCCAGAGAACTTCCTCGAGTGGAACCCAACCTGCCACCATAACAAGAATCTGCTTGCGCTTGGCCAGCAGTTTGTTGACCTGTTCAAGAAGCAGTATCTGTACATGATGTATGTTTGGGGACACAGCTATGAGTTCACCAACCAGAACAACTGGGAGCTTATGGAGGATTTCTGTAAGTTAGTCGGTGGCCGCGATGATATCTGGTACGCAACCAACATCGAAATCGTTGACTACATGGATGCTGCAAAGAGACTTCAGTACACCGCTGACTGCTCTCACGTGTACAATCCAAATGCTGCTTCCGTATGGATCTGCGTAAATGATACAAACTTCATCGAATTAAAGGGCGGTACCATGACCGAGCTGCCAATTCATGAGTGGGCGAAATAAACAGACACAATAAAACACGATATTAAAACGCTGCAGCCGCCGGAATGAAATATTCCAGCGGCTGTATTGCCTTATTTGTAGATGCATCTCGTACCAACACATCCCATTCATCAATAATTACAACAAATCGACTTCCTACCATAGCATTTACTACTAGAACAGCACACTTGCTACCTCTTTGCAACAAAAAAGCAGCCCAAAATTTAGGCTGCCTTTTTACACTTAAAATTATAACTTTCAAAGTGCCACCGTTACCCTTCCGGGTTGCACTTCCCATCTCACGGCGAACCTGTCCCCCTAACTCGCCTGTTCTCTGCTGAATTAAATCACATTATGCCATCTCCGCTAACAGTTTCTCTGCGGATACAAGACGAACGCATACGGTAAATACTCTGGACGCAAGCTTTAACTCATCGATGGTCGGGAAAGTCGGTGCCAGACGAATGTTTCTGTCCTTCGGATCAATGTGATATGGGAAGGTTGCACCTGCTCCGGTCAGGATAACACCTGCTTCCTTCATCTTTGCAGCAATCGCCTTTGCGCATCCTTCCATGGAGTCAAATCCGATGAAGTAACCACCCTTCGGGTTGGTCCACTCTGCGATTCCCAGTCCGCCAAGATCCTCTTCCATGATGGAGATCAGTGCCTCAAACTTCGGACGAATGAGCTCAGCGTGCTTTTTCATATGCTCTTCCATGCCCTTGTTGTCACCGAAGAAACGAACGTGACGCAGCTGATTTACCTTATCGTGACCGATGGTCTGAACAGCCATCTGCTTCTTGATGGAAGCGACATTTGCAGTGGAGGCTGCGAGTGCTGCCATACCAGAACCAGGGAATACAACCTTAGAAGTGGATACAAACTCATATACCATATCCGGATGTCCAGCCTTCTCACATTCCTCAAGGATGTTTAAGATCTGTGCTGGCTCGCCGTTGTACAGGTGATGGATGCAATATGCGTTATCCCAGAAGATACGGAAGTCCTCTGCTGCTGGCTTTAAGTTTGCGAAGCGAAGCACGGTCTCATCGGAATAGACATAGCCCTGCGGATTGGTGTACTTCGGAACACACCAGATACCCTTAATTAACGGATCCTCAGAGACAAGCTTCTCAACCATATCCATATCCGGGCCTTCTGGACTCATCGGAACGTTGATCATCTCAACACCGAAATGCTCGGTGATACCAAAGTGGCGATCATAACCTGGAACCGGACATAAGAACTTTACTTTGCCCTGTAATGCCCATGGCTTTCCGCCCATGACACCCTCAAACATACATCTTGCAACAGTGTCATACATAATATTCAGACTGGAATTTCCGTACACAATTACCTGCTCTGGCTTTGCGCCTACCATACCGGCTAAAAGACGCTTTGCCTCCGGGATACCATCAAGAACACCATAGTTACGGCAATCGGTGCCATCCTCACAGGTCAGATTGGAATCGGACTTTAACACGTCCATCATTCCCTTAGACAGATCAAGCTGTGCTGCCGACGGCTTACCTCTGGACATATTCAGTGCCAAATTCTGTCCCTTGTATTCCTGATACTTCGCTTCAAGCTTCTCCTTCTCCGCGAAAAGCTCTTCTCTGGTCATATCCTTATATGCTTTCATAATGTGCAGCCTCCTCAGTCTATACCAATTTACTCGTCCATTCACTCACACGAAAATGGTATGCGTATTACGTTCGCTGCCTGTTGTCTTTCCCTCTTATGCAGCGCCCGCGTGTATTATTGTATTACATCATGAGAATTTTTGCAATATGAATTATGATAAAAAAACAGGGAATATTCAAAAGAATATGATACTTTTCCTACATGTTTTTTAAAATTATTCTGAAAAGAGATTGAAATTCCTATTTTTATTTCGGTCAACACGCTCCAACGGCATGCAAAAAGGGGGCTTTCGCCCCCCCCTCATTAACGTTCACAGGATACCCCTTTTATTCTACTGGTGTCGGTCTCGCCGGATCAAAGATGTCTCTTGCATCAAACAGATCGGACAGACGATTGTGATAGCTGCTGTCGGTGTAACTCATGACCGCCTCCCACATACGAGTACCGTCCAGATTTCGTCTTGCCTGTCGGAAGTAATCCTTATTCGCGCCAATCTGAATCCAGTGCTCACTAGAGGCATCAACGTTGCAGTAATAATCAAAGCCCTTCTGCTTTAAATACAAGAATTTCTCATTGTCTGCTGCGTAGCCTTGCCAGCTGTCTAAATCCTCTCCAAATGCAAAAATAATAATATCGGTATCTCCAACGATCGGCTGCACCTCTCGCTCCCACATATCAGTATCCCAGCAGACGCGCTCATAGCTGCTGCTTCCAATATAAATATGGCCCCAGCTATGACTGGCAATGGTCCAGCCAAGCTCCTTCATCGCATCGGCAATCGCCTTGGCTGAGGCTTTGTCTGCTTCAATATTTTCATTGTTGTAGTACATGCGCTGACGCTCGTCCGCATTCTGCTCATCAAAATAGCTGCAATTCCAATTGTACCAATAATCAGAAGTACGATATCCAAAGACACCATTGTAACCAGTAACTGCAATCGTTCCTCTGGCACCACGATACGAAAAGTCTGGATGTGCCTCGATGAAATCTTCCAAAATGGTCAGCACATCAAAGGAGCCGCGAATTACGGTGCCATCGTCTAGCGTGTACTCATTTGTAATCTTTCCATTCTCATCCAGCACAAAACGGTCGGCAAAGCCCTGACCGGTCATGTATTCGTAGTAGCAGACATCATCCTGTGACAGCACAAACGGTGTTTTTCCCGCCGGAAGATAAATCGGCTTCATCTGCATAACCTGCGTGCCATCTGGCTGTGTCACCATCTCTGCCACATCGTGCAGACCGACAAGCACATAGCCGTCATCGTACATCTTCTGAATGATCTTGACAAACTCATCAATTGTCGTCATCGCCTCGTTGTATGCAATGACCTGCGCCTTGCTGCTGAGTGACACATCAAATGTCTTCGCCGGATCGACGATCAGCGTATGGAAGAAAATATGCGTGATCGTGTAGTTATCATTCCACTGGAAGAGACGGGACTTGTCCAGATCATACTCCTCAAGTGCCTTTACATACTCCTCATTTTTCTCGTATCCACTCACTGCCTGAATGGTCTCAATTGCCTTGTCATAATCATACATTGCCGCATAACGGTTTGCCGTGTCTAGGACCGAATCTCCCGTGTAGGTAAAGGTACTCTCAAAGATCGGCGGATTCTGAAACGTCTCAGGAAGCTTGACGCCATAATCGCGCACCTGCTTTAAACCAGAAGAAATGCCCTCATCCATTCCTGCCTCTGGGTTCGTCTCCTGCTCCTGCTGCGATTCATCTTCCTGTGCATACAGCGTAATCACCTGTTTTTCATACGGTGTTTTTGTTCTTTCAGAAATGAAAATGCCAACGACAATCGCCGCCGCTGCCACCACACCAAAGCCGCTGGCAAGGAGCGATTGGCGACTTAAGAGTCGAGAGTGTTTCTGTCGTTTCGCTGCATGATTTCGATTGCTTGTGTTTTGGTTCTGTGTTGCTCGGTTCTGTATTGTTTTGTTATTTCTTGCGTTGTCTGTCTTGTTGTTTTTTTCCATCAATTCTATTTCCTGCCTTTTTTGCTTGCGTTTGTCTGTCTGTGCATGGTATGATATTGATTACAGTTCACGCGTGCGTTTTTGCGAATGAGTGTTTTGTGAACTGGAAGACTTTTACTGTTTTTGTTATTCATGCACTCTGGTATCATAGCATATTTTTCTTTATATTTGAAACACTATTTTCATGAACGAAAGGAGATTTTATGTTTTTTTCAAATTTACAAGCAAAATCACTGTCAAGACGACGCCTTTTCTGCGCGGTCCTGCTCCCAGCAATCACACTGACTACTGCGGTTCCTTCACTGGCAGCAGAATCTGCATCTAGCGCCAACGAGGCCTTTGACTATGCCGCTAACACACTTTTTCAGGATATCATGGATTCCTCTCCGATTAATTTGCACTATTCCTTTTCTTTTCCAGAGGATTATGAGCCATCCGATCAGCCGCCGTTAGGCACGTTTAGCGAAAGCTTTACCGAAACAGAAGAAATCTTAAACCGGGCAAAGGAAAATCTCGCCGTGGTCGATTTCAATTCGCTGACAGCGAAACAAAAGCAGGTATACCGAATGATTGACCATTACGCCGATATCAATCTGGGCTATTGCAGCCTTCCAGACTACACGAATACCCTCGGACCGATGGGCGGCATTTTATCCAGCTTAAATACAACCATCACCGAATATTATCTGCTTTCCGAGCAGGACATTGAAGGTTACATTAGCGTTTTGAAGGATATTCCTCGTTTTCTGGAGGATGTCGTAAAGGAAATCGAGTATCAGGAAGGCATCGGCTATGCGCCAAGCCTCTATGCTTATGAGCAGGCACTTGAAAACAAGGATGCAATGACAACACTGGAAAATCATCTGTATCTGGAGGCATTTGAGTCAAATGTCACAGAAACCGAATTATCAGACGATGTGGTTGCCAACTATACCGAACAGGTAAAGACAGTATTGACAAACGAAGTTCTTCCGGCATTTTCTTCCTTCTATCAGACACTTGAAACAAAGAAAGCCTCTGCCGGTGAGAGCAAAGGCCTGGCTTCCTATGATCAGGGAAAGGAATATTATGAGCTTCTGGTAAAGGACAACACAGGAACAGACATGACACCGCTTGAGCTTAAAGATTATCTGACCGATAAGCTGACCGAAGGGTTGATGACGCTGTCTGAGTCCTATTCCCGCAATCCAAACCTGTTAAATGAATTAAATTCTCTGACGGCACCAGAGACGGACGCTGACGCGATTCTTGAAGCATTAAAAGAAAAGGTAGCGGAATGCATGCCAGATATCGGGGATACCACATACACACTCAGCGACCTTCCTGAGGCACTTCAGATTCCAAACAATCTAGCCTACTACCTGTCTAGCCCAATCGACAATACCGCCCGCAATATTATCCGCATCAATCCGAGTGAAGTAGGCGATGACTCGATGCTTTTATGGACTACAATGGCACACGAAGGCTATCCGGGCCATCTCTACCAGCATCAATATTTCATGCAAAACTCCTTTGAATATGACATTGAAACGCTGATCGGCTCTCTTGGTACCTCTGAGGGATGGGCCTACTATGTCGAAAAGCTCTCCTTAGAGTGGGCAGGCGTAGATGAGACGGTTGCAGACGCTTACTTTACCAATCAGATCATGGGAATGGCCATCATCGCTGTTGCCGATATCGGTGTCAACTACGAGGGCTGGGGTCTGGATGAGACCTCTGATTTCTTAAGTACCTACTATGGACGTGTCGATAACGACACCTGCCAGAATATCATTGATACCTGTGCCAATGATCCGGGAACTTATCTGCCATATAGCGTTGGCTTCTATCAGACTGAGGATTTGTTTGAGCAGATCTCAGACAATTATTCCTCCGATAAGGATATGTATGCAGCTTATCTGAAGCTTGGCTCTCTGCCATTTACACTTTTAGAAAAATATCTGATCACAGATGGTACGATCTAAATCGCAGATCGCTTAATTTGAAACCATAAATCGCTCAATTTAAAATCACGGATGGCTCAATTTGAGTCCACCCGTTCACGCATTTTGTGATTTGATTTTTGTGTTTTTATTCGTTAAGCGACTTTTTCTCTTTTCGGGACTCAATGACATGGCTGACTGCCAGGACCGGGTGATACAACATCATCCTAGGCCCCGAAAAGCGCATTACTTCACGTATTTTTTCACGCATGGCTGGCTTATAGCAGTGCACTTTGCAGTTGGAGCAAAATGTTTTCGTTTCCATAAACGGACACTTTTCGCTCCTCTGCCAGGCGTAATCCTTTAACGTCTGGCACTCTTTGCAAAGCGCACCGCCCTTGCTGCCATGCTTTTTTTTGCAGTAAAGCCCAATCATCTGTAAGACCACATATTGCTCTCGCTCGCGCTTTGACTGGATTTCTTTATTCTCTTTCAATTGTATTTTTCTCTTTCTAATTATTTCTAATTCTTTCTGACGTTTTAACGATCGAACTATTTTCGCTCTCTAATTACTTTTTATGCCTTTTCGCTTACTAATTCTTTCTGACTTACTCTTTTCGCTCTTAGCTTTCTCTGTTCTTGTTTTGCGTCAGATCCTCCATCGCATATACCGTGTCTGCAATTTTCATCGTAGACTGTCTATGGGAAACAAGCACAATGGTTTTATCCTTTTTCTGCTCATGAAGCGACTTTAAAATCACCGCCTCGTTTAAGCTGTCAAGGTTGCTGGTTGGCTCATCAAGAAGCAAAAACGGCGCATCGTGAAGAAACGCTCTTGCCAGTCCAATACGCTGGCGCTCTCCACCGGAAAGGGTATCACCGAGCTCGCCCACTGGTGTATCATATCCATTTGGAAGTGTCATGATAAAGTCATGAACCGATGCCTTTTTGCAGGCGTCCTCGATCTCCTGATCGGTCGCGTCGAGCTTTGCAATGCGCAGATTATTTTTGATGCTGTCATGAAACAGGTACGTTTCCTGTGTAACAAAACTCTCCATCTGACGAAGATCGGACGTATTGATCTGCTCGAGTGATCGGTCTGCAATGGAAAGTGTTCCTTCATTTGGAACCCAGAAACGCATAAACAGCTTAAGCAGTGTCGATTTTCCACTTCCACTCTTTCCGACAATGCCAACGATCTGATTCTTTGGAATCACAGCGGACACATCAGATAAAATGGTCTCGGTATCATAGCGAAATGTTACGTGAGCCGCCTTAGCAGCCGGATATATGGTTGACGTGGTGCCAGCTGCGGAATCGGAATTCTTAGCGCAAAATGCGACGCATTTTTCGACATCTTCCGCCATCTTCATTGACTCTTTTCTCGTGATTTCCTCGCTCGTCATTTTCACTGGCTCTTTTCCTGTGATTTCCTCAACGAGTGGCTCCTCATCCAGAATATCAAGC
This sequence comes from Wujia chipingensis, assembly GCA_963605535.1. GTDB lineage: Bacteria > Bacillota > Clostridia > Lachnospirales > Lachnospiraceae > Anthropogastromicrobium > Anthropogastromicrobium chipingensis_A. Next base: position 3,263 of record CAVCXB010000081.1, on the reverse strand, counting down.
ACACGATTTCCCGCTGCAAAAGTATTCTGTAAGGTACTTCCAAGTGCCGCAAGTGCCACACATGGTCCGAACGAACTCATCAATGCCACTGTAGGAATCAATACACCGGAAAAATCAACACTGCCCTTCTGGTAAAGCATCGTGCACAAAAACAGCATTGCCAAGTCAAAGATGAGAATTATGCTGTTGGTGATCGCGGTGTTTCGTCCTGCGATGCGCTTCATCTGTGCCTCATCATAGCTTAAATTTTCTGTCTTCTCGTTCATCTTCTGTAAGCGAACTGCTCCCTGTCCATACTGCTGTGTTTCCGAAAGACCACGTAAGCTATCCAATACAAATGCAGACAGATCGCCTGCGCCCTTACGAAAACGCATGCCTAAATCACCGCTTGCGCGCGAAATCAAAAGCGGAATCACAATGCCGACGGTCAGATACGCAAGAAGCGCCAGCACACCGGCAAGTGGATGGAAGCTTCCGATAAACAGACACATAACGATTGTGAATAAGAATGCAATGGCTGCTGGGGAGATCGTGTGTGCATAAAAGACCTCAAGAAGCTCAATATCGGATGTGATCACGCTGATCAGATCGCCCTTGTCGCGCCCCTCAAGCTTTGCCGGGCAGAGGCGTCTTAAGGCAATAAATACCTTATCACGAATCAATGCCAGCAATTTAAATGCGATAAAATGGTTACAGCTTTGCTCTCCGTAGCGAAGACCGGCACGCACGAGTGCAAAGAATACGGACAGCGCAAAGAGCCATCCAAGTGGCAGCACGGTCTTGATTCCAAGCACATGCAATACACCGTATGCGCCTAAAATTGTGATAAAGGACGCACAAAGATGGCCAGCCAGTCCCATGAGAATGGCGAGTACCATGTAGCCGGAAAGTGGTTTTACCAGTCCAATCAAACGCCCCATTACCTGAAATCCGCTTCGTTTCTTCTGTTCTCTCATGACCATGCCTCCTTTCCCTTTTCAGATGCAATCTTTTGACCATTGATTCTTTGATTCTCAATCTCCTGTCCCATCGTCTTCTGATTCTCGATCTTTTGGCTTTCTGCTTCTTTTGCATACTGCTCTAAGCGCTGCTGGGACATCCACAGATTTTCATAAACACCATGACGTGTCAAGAGCGCATCATGTGTTCCCTGCTCAGCAATCTGGCCCTTTTGCATAACATAGATTGTATCCGCACCTGTGATATTGGCCAGACGATGAGAAATGACAAGTACACTCTTTGTCTTTGCCATCTCGGTGATTTCTGCCATGATATCGTTCTCACTCTCGACATCAATGTTGGACGTCGCCTCATCAAAGATGTACACTGGGCTGTCGTGTAACAATGCTCTGGCCATCGCAAGACGCTGGCACTGTCCACCAGAGAAACTGCTTCCCTTCTCTGCTACCGGTGTGTCCAGTCCATTTTCTCCATGAAGGAAAGCTGCCAGATTGACACGCTCCAGTACCGCCCAGAGCTGTGCATCCGTGACATCCGGCTTTCCCATCCGCAGATTTTCACGGACGGTTCCCTTAAATAAATAACTCTGATGGCTAACATAGGTAATGCGCTTCATCAAGCTTTCCTCTGCGATATCCGAAAGCTCAATGCCTCCGATTTTGATGCTTCCCTGATACTGCTTTACACGACCCATCAGAATCGACGCGATGGTAGATTTTCCGCATCCGCTCTCACCCGCAATCGCAGTCAGTCCATGTGCGCACACCGTCAAATTTACCTTTTTTAAAATTTGGCGGCTTCCATCGTAGGAAAAATCAACATTCTGGCAGACAATCTCGCCCCCTGCCGGGCAGAACTGTGTTTTTGTGTCTGGCTCTGGCAGATCCAGCAGCGCAAAGATCTTATCGCTCGCTGCCATACCGTTCATTGCGATGTGGAAGAAGGAACCCAACTGACGCATTGGAATAAAAAAATCTGCGGATAACAAAATGATCAGCAGACAGCCGCCAAGGCTTACATGACCTGCCTGAAACTGTGTCACGGCAAGAATCATGCCGAGCGCCGCACCGCCGTATGCAATAAAATCCATGATCGTGATGGAATTAAGCTGCATTGTCAGCACCTTCATTGTGATCTTGCGAAACTTCTCCGCCTCCTGATTCATCTCTTCATTTTTATAGGCATCCGACTGATAAATTTTCAGTGTAGTCAGTCCCTGCAGATTTTCAAGGAATGTGTCGCCGAGTGCCGTATACTGACCCCAATATTTGGACAACAGCTTTTTCGCCCATGTCTGCACGGCTGCGATCGCAATTGGAATGAGCGGCACGCAAATTAAAAGCACGACTGCCGACGGCACATTGACAAAGCAAAGGATGATAAAAAGGGTCAGCGGCGCCAACATTGCATAGAAAAACTGCGGCATATACGCACCAAAATATGTCTCCAATTGCTCCACGCCCTCGACTGCCACCTGTACAATCTCGGAGGTCTGCACCTCGTCCTTATAGCCACTTCCCAGACGAAGCAATTTTTGATAAATCTGCTCACGAATTACTTTCTTTACTGTCTTTGACGACAAATAGCCCATACGCGATGCGCTGACCGAACAGCCCGACCTCACGCAAAGCGCGATCGCACAGATCACTGCCGTTCTTATGATCTGGCCCGTGCTCTGCGTTCCCGAAAACAGCCCTGCCAAAAGGCCGGTAATCGCCGCCATCATCACAATGTTTGCGATTAGCGAGATCCACTGAAACAGTACGTTCAAGATAATATAGCGCTTGCTCTCCGGAACCATGTTCAAAAGTCTTTTTTTGATCATTGATCTTTTCTTCCTTTCTTTTGCGTTCTTAGCTTTTGATTTTTTAGTTTTTCCTTTCTTAACTTCTGCATTCCTAACTTTTCTTTTGCATTTCTAACAAAAGCCCGTGCCGAAAATTATACACTATGAGATTTAAAAAAAGCAACCTGCATTTGATGCAAATTGCTTTTTTGATAGTTTTTCTCAATTAACTTTGGTTTTCGGATTATTTTTGGATTATTGAATCCGAAAACCATTGAATGATTGAATAATTGAATTACTGAATTTCCAAGTTACGAAACTCTTTACTTCTTTCTTCTGTAATCCGGAAGGATCTGAGGAGATACGATCTCGCTGTGAACACCTGCAGCCTCGCACTCCTTCTCGAACGCGTCTACATGATCCAGAGTCAGATCAGACAGGGTCACATTCTTAAACTGCTTACCTGCCTGCTGTCCTGCATTACGGCCGAATACGATAACGTCCAGAAGGGAGTTGC
>CAVCXB010000080.1:0-13376 GCA_963605535.1 Wujia chipingensis | reverse complement strand
TTTATATGAGATTAATTAAAAATTTAAATTTCGTTACTTTCCACAAGAGTTTTTACCCCACCCGTGAACAGTAACATCATCTGCTGCGGATCAATCGGCTTTAGCAGATGGCCATGCATTCCAGCCTCTAATGCTGCCATTCGATTCTCATTAACTTTTGTCTGCTGCAAATTCCAATCGGTTGCAAGAACGATCTTTAATGGAACTATATCATGAATTAATCGAGAGATCAATGAAACAATAGCGAAATTCTTTCAAATTCATAAAATTTATCGAAAACGGCAAAGATAAAGCTAGCAATTTTGCAAAGCATATGTTATACTATTTGAAAACTGATCTTTATAAAAAAGAAAGGATGGGTATTATGGCAAAGTTTGAAGATCTGCTTCAGGCAGTAAAGGTTCACGAGGTTCTTAAGTCCAAAGAAAAGAGCGAAAAGAAAAGCAAGGTTTGCTACGTAATTGCAGCAATCGCTGTAATCGCAGCAGTTGCAGGTGCTGCATATGCGCTGTATCGTTATCTGAAGCCAGATTATTTAGATGATCTGGATGATGACTTTGATGATGATTTCGACGATGATTTCTTCGATGACGAAGAAGAGGAAGAAGAATCCGAGGACGAGGCAGAGAAGGAAGACGAGTCTGAGGAAGCTGAGGAGTCCAAGGAAGAAGAATCTGAGAATGAGGCTGAAGAGACCGAGGAGTAATTCACACATCATCTTGTAAGTTAACACAAAAATGATATCCCCGCCGCACCCCGGCGGGGATTTTACTGCCAAGGAGGATTTATGAAAAAAGGCGAGATTTATGAGGGCCGTGTACAGGAGGTCCTTTTTCCAGACAAGGCCGTTGTTGTAACAGACGAAGGTGAAACTGCACTGGTAAAATACGGTATCCCAGGACAGAGAATTCGTTTTCGCGTAAAGAAAAAGAGAAAAGACAAAATTGAAGGATTATTACTTGAGGTATTGGAAAAGTCACCAGATGAAACTGTCTGTACCTGTGAATGGGCAGGAAGATGTGGTGGCTGCTTATACCAGACACTTCCATATGAGAAACAGCTCGATATCAAACGTGCGCAGATTAAAGGCATGTTAGATAAGGGTGGTACTGATTATGACTTTGAGGGTATTGTTTCCAGTCCTGTTGTAAGTGGATACCGCAATAAAGTCGAGTTGACCTTTGGCGATTCTTATATGGGTGGTCCACTTGCACTTGGTATGCATCAAAGAGGTAGTTTTTACGATATCGCTGGTATTGAAACTTGCCAAATTATGACACCAGATATGCGCATGGCAGCAACTACTGTGCTAGTTCATTTTTCTGAACTGAATATTCCATTTTATCATAGAATGCGCCATGAAGGAGTGCTGCGTCATTTATTACTTCGTTCAAGTGCCGCAACCGGCGAATTATTAGTTGCTATTGTTACATCTTCTCAAGGTGATGCATCCGCGATGCAGCTTGCTACACTGACTGAGAAATTAAAGGAACTGCCATGGACAGGCACACTTGCAGGTGTTCTTCACATTACCAATGATTCCCTTGCAGATGTGGTACAAAGCGATCATACAGAAATTCTTTATGGAAAAGATTGGATTACTGAAAAATTACTGGGGCTCTCCTTCCGCGTCACACTGTTCTCCTTCTTCCAGACAAATTCAAGAGGTGCCGAGCTTCTTTATCAGACTGTACGAGATTATATTGGAGAAACAAATCAGAAGGTTATTTTTGATCTTTACAGTGGAACTGGTACGATTGCGCAAATTCTTGCACCAGTTGCAAAGCATGTAACTGGCGTTGAGATTGTCGAGGAGGCCGTTGAGGCTGCTCGCGTTAATGCGGGCTTAAATGGACTCGATAATTGCAGTTTCCTTGCTGGAGATGTTTTAAAGGTAATCGACGAGTTGACAGAAAAGCCTGATCTGATTGTACTTGATCCGCCAAGAGATGGTATTCATCCGAAGGCACTTCCGAAGATTATTGCTTTTCATGTTCCGACTATCGTTTATGTCTCCTGTAAACCGACCAGTTTGGTACGTGATCGAGAAATACTTGAGGCATCTGGCTATCGCATGGTAAGGGCAAGAGCAGTCGACATGTTCCCGGCTACCGGTGGAATTGAAACTGTAGCGTTATTTGTAAGGCAATAATTCTGTATCTATTCTGAATAGTATACTCCCCTTAAGTAGACATTGTAAATGAAGTCTGCTTAAAGGGAGATTTTTCTTATAACTCAGATCTTCTTCAGCTTTGCAAATCCCGCGAACAACTTCTTGACACCCGCAGTATCAAATTCCACCGTAACCTGATAATCCTTCTTCATGTCCTCGATCGCAAGCACGGTTCCCTTTCCAAATTTGATATGAGACACGCGATCGCCCTCGCCGTACTCAAGGCTGTCCGGCTTCGGGCTGGAAAATGCCTTGGCGTAGGTTGCTGGCGCAGAAGCTGCATTTCTTGCAGCCGATGCTCCACGATTGCCAAAGCTTCTTCCAAAGGAACTGCCACCCGAAGGCTCTGCATATGGATTTTTCAGTTCAAAGATATCATCAAAGCCCCGCTTTCGACTGCCAAAGGAACTCGAACCTGCTCCAAAAGAGGACTGAGACGAGCTACCGAATGATTTTCCAAATGTGCTACTAGATGGCGCTTTGTTAAAGGAAGACGGTCCCTTTTGGAAGAGTCCCCCGAAACTTTCCTCACGCCAATCCAGCGTCTCTGCCGGAATTTCTCTTACAAAACGAGAAATCTCATTGTACTGGATGTTTCCGTGAACCATACGCTGCTTTGCCGCGGTAAGCGTAAGTTCCTGCATGGCTCTTGTAATGCCCACATAGCAAAGTCTTCGCTCCTCCTCAATGTCGCCCGGATCGCCACTGTTCATCGACATATAGCTTGGAAACATTCCTTCTTCCATACCAGTAATGTACACGACTGGAAACTCAAGACCCTTCGCACTGTGAAGCGTCATCAGTGTCAGGCTGTCAGCTTCACTGTCCATATTATCAATGTCTGCAACAAGTGCAACCTCCTCCAGAAAATCAGTCAGCGTTGCCTCATCGTGATTTGCATAGTAATCTGCCGCCTTATTCTGAAGTTCTTCGATATTCTCCTGCTTGGTCGCTGCCTTTTCTTCCTCGAGCTTTTCAAGCTCCTCCAGATAGCCGGTCTCCTCTAAAATACGGTTGATCAACTCGTCTGCATCTAGTTCCTTCGCAAAGGCACGAAATACCATGATCTGGTTCACAAAGCTCGTAATCTTGTCAGCAGCCTTACCCATTCCTGGAATATCTTTTACCTGCTCCATCGCCTGAAACAAGCGCAGTCCATGGTCCGCCGCATAAGCAGACAGCTTGTTCAATGTCACCTGACCAATTCCGCGCTTTGGCACATTGACGATACGAGTAACAGACAGATCATCGCGTCCGCTATCAATTGTCTTTAAATACGCTAAGATATCCTTGATTTCCAGTCTCTGATAGAAGTTTACACCACCCACAAGACGATATGGTACACTCTTTGCGATACATTTTTCCTCGAATGCACGAGACTGAGCGTTCGTGCGGTACAAAATCGCGCAATCCTGATACTGATGCTTTCCTGTGCGCACTGCCGTCAAAATCTCATCGATGACACTCTCTGCCTCGCCATATGCCGTCTCATACTGAACAAAGGCAACTTCCTTGCCCTCGCCATTCTCGCTCCAAAGGTGCTTTTCCTTGCGATGCGCATTGTTTGCAATGACGGCATTTGCTGCCTCGAGAATACGATTTGTGGAACGATAATTTTGCTCAAGCTTTACAACCTTTGCGCCTGGGAATGCCTCCTCAAAGCTTAAGATATTTGTGATGTCTGCACCTCTAAATTTATAGATCGACTGGTCATCGTCACCAACTACACACAGGTTACGGTATTTTCCAGAAAGCAGACGAATCAATTCAAACTGTACCGAGTTTGTATCCTGATACTCGTCGACCATAATATAGCGAAGACGCTCCTGATACATCTCAAGAATTTCTTTATTTTCACGCAGAAGGCGCACCGTCAGCAGCAATAGATCATCAAAATCAACCGCATTGTTGTCGATCAATGTTTTCTGGTACGCCTTGTAGATTTTCGCCTCCTGACACAAACGAAAATCGCCGCCAGCCTGATCCTCAAAGTCCTGCGGCTCGATCAGCTCATTCTTCGCAGATGAAATCATACCAAGAAGTGGTCCCTCACGATACTGCTTCGGGTCAAGATCAAGCTCCTTGACAGCTTTTCGGATTACGCTTTTCTGGTCATCGGTATCGTAAATCGTAAAGTTTTTCTCATAGCCAAGGCGATCAATAAATCGTCTTAAAATGCGCACACAGGAGCTGTGAAAGGTCGCTACCCAGATGCTCTCCGCGCCAAATTCAACCAGACGATCCACGCGCTCACGCATCTCCTGCGCTGCCTTATTAGTAAAAGTAATCGCCATGATATTCCATGGATTTACCTGTTTTTCTTCGATCAGATAGGCAATGCGATGCGTCAGCACACGCGTCTTGCCAGAACCTGCTCCCGCAAGAATCAAAAGTGGCCCCTCGGTGCAGCTGGCTGCCTCTCTCTGAACCGGATTTAATGATTGTAATATATCAGACACTATTTTCCTCCATAAAAAACGGAAGAAAGACTGCTTTCACAGTCCTCCTCCGTTATCAAAATCTTTTGTGAATAAACGTTTTTAAATCAGCTTTGTTCCGCAATTTGAACAGAACTTTGCACCATTTGTCGGTGTTCCGCAGTTCGGGCAGAACTTCGGCGCTACTCCATTTCCAGCAGGAGACGCCTGATTTTGATTCTGCTGCATACCATTTTGCATACCGTTCATCATCTGCGCTGCTGCCATGCCCATCTGCATACCAGCCATATTGCCTGCCATACTTCCTGCGGCGGTGTTTGGCTGTGTCAGCGCATCTGCCATCTGCATCTGCGTATAGGTATTTACATTTCCGATCATGGACTGAGCTGCCGCCTTCTGCTGCATCTTGGCAACCTCCTCCGGATAGGAAACGCTCTGAATCGTGAAGCTAGTGATTGTGATTCCGATTTTCACCATTTCCATATCCAGATCAGATGCGATACCCTTGCCGATGTCGTAAGCGTTCGCCTGAAGGTTGAACATATCCTTTCCTTCTCTTGAAATCCACTTCATCATCAGCATATCAAGCATCGATGTTACTCGCTCTTTTACATCCTCTACGGTAAACTCTGGCTTGATACCCGCAATCTTGTCGATCAGCGTCTGATCGTCGGCTACCTTAAAGCTAAATGTACCGAATGCACGAATCGGCATACCGCCCGGCAATCCTGCTACCGGCAGATTGATTGCATTTTTTGTGCCCCACTTTACCGTAAACTCTTTCGTATTGACAAACAGCACCTCTGCGCGCAGCGGTGTATTAAATCCAAATGTAAAGCTCTTCAGTGTTGTTAAGAACGGAATAATATCTGAAGAAATATCAAAATTTCCCTCATCGCGGAAAACACCCTCGATTCTTCCATTGTACATGAAAATCGCGTCCTGTCCCGGACGGATGATCAGACGACTTCCCTTTTTGATCTCACTGCTGTGAAATTTCCAGAAAATGACATCATCGGAATATTCCTTCCACTCTACAACGCTGGACAGCTGTCCACCAAATAATCCCATAGTTTTTCAACCTTTCCCGATCTTGCTGATCTTGTTGATTTTATTATTTCTATTGTTGTTTCTACTTCTATTGCTTTTGTTGTTCTATCTGTTTTTTTACTGAAGCTTTGCCTTTAATGCGGCTAACTCATCATCGATATCGGATGTACCTGCTGCGTCCTCTAAGTCGTACTTACGAGCCAGGTCATCCACATCATTGATCGGAGATTCATTTAACTGTGCCATTGCATTTGCGGTATCCAGCATCTTGTTTGCCTTCTCCTCCATGCGATCAAATGCGGACAGATTATTGGATACGCCCTTCAAAGAAGAACCAACCTGATTTACACGCTCCTGTGCCTTTGCAACAGCTACCTTGGCCTTGATAGTCTCTTTGCGTGCCTTTAACTCTGCAATATCGTTTACCAGCTTATCATGCATCTGGCGCATCTTCTGTGCATTTGCTGCGGCGGTATCATATGCAGTCTTTAAACCATCTGCCTTTACCTGAGCAGTCTTCTTTGTCTGTAAGAATACTCTCGCATCGCCATCGTTTCCAGCTGCAACGGCCTTCTCTGCGTACTTCTGATACTTTTCAACCTCAGCAACTGCCTCATCGTAAGCTCTCTTTGCACGTGCTTCCTCTGCCATAACCGATGCGGTTTCTGCCTTTACCTTGCCCAGATCGTCCTCAAGATTTCTCATGTACTGGTCAATCATCTTCTCCGGGTCCTCTGCCTTGTCAAGCAGTGCGTTGATATTAGCGGACATGATGTCCTTGAATCTCTGAATTACTCCCATGGTGATATCCTCCTTCATAAGAAAAAAATCTACATTTGTTATGCTCATTATATCGTATTGCCCTGTTTTTGTCACTAGGATTTTGAAATTTTCTCTTGCCATATGGTTTTGAAAACGATATACTGTAGTTATCATATCATGATACATTATTTAGGAGGATTATTTCCATGACAAACGATGAGCTCTTTTCACAGTTACTTGACAAGATCAGCTCTTTTGACTATATACACGCTGACCAGATTCCAAACATTGACCTGTACATGGATCAGGTGACCACCTTTATGGATACCCATCTGGGTGCCACCAGACGCTATGAGGAGGACAAGGTTCTGACCAAAACGATGATTAACAACTACGCCAAGAACAATCTTCTCCCATCTCCGATTCGCAAGAAGTATACTGAGAATCATATACTTCAGCTAATTCTGATTTACTATATGAAGAGCTTCTTATCCATCAACGATATCGAGACGATGTTAAAGCCATTGACCGAACATTTCTGGGATGAGAACAGCAACCCAAGTCTTGCCGATATCTACAGCAAAATCTTCTCCTATGCAGACAATGGAATTGAACCGCTCATGGATGATCTTCGCCACAAATTTGAGCGCTCGAAAGAGACCTTTGAGTGTGGTGATGAGGAGAAAGATTCTTATTTGCAGTTGTTCACGTTCCTGTGCATGACAATCTACGATATCTATATGAAAAAGCAGGTCGTAACTGGCATCATTGATGAGATGAAGCGCCGCCAGGATGCCGCCGCCAAATCGACAAAGGCTGCCGAACGCGAAAAGAAAGAAGAAAGAAAGCGCAAGTAAAGAAAACACAAATTAAAATGTGCAAATTAAAGCAGTATCCCAAAATGCACAAAGAGAAAAGAGAAAAAACAAAGCCGCGAATGGATCAAACTCGATCAACTCGCGGCTTTTCTTATACGCTTTTATATGTTTTTATACAGTATACGTTTTATACACTTTTACGTATTTTATACGTTTTACTCAGCGTCTGGCTTCTCAGACTCAACGATTGCACTCTTCTGCATCGGGATACGGCAGTTCTTGTTATTTCCGAACTCTACGATTACAGTATCGTCTGTAATGTCGATAACAGTTCCGTAGAAACCGGAGGTAGTCAGAACGATATCACCAACCTCAAGTGCTGCAAGCATCTGGGACTGCTTCTTCTGCTCCTTCTTCTGAGGACGGATCGCAACAAAGTACATAACACCGATGATGATTACCATATAACCAACGATCATAATCAGGCTGGCTGTTCCACTTGTACCAGTTGTACCATCTGCGGTTGTCGCACATCCTGTCATAGAAAACAGTGCGGTCATCACTGCTGCAGCTGCTAACTTCTTCTTCATAGTTTCCTCTCTTTTCCGCTGCGTGTGCAGCTTGTAATTTCGTATTCAAATCTACGGCAATGCCCCGAGGTGAAGGTGCTTTACGAGACGGGACGTTGTAGCGGGCCCGTTGTCAAAATACACTTACGTTGAAACCAAGTAGTGGGGACCCGCGGAATTGGGCCCGTCAACAAAGTCACTTCACCGAGTGGGCATTTCGTAACCTTAGTCCTGTGGACCAGCGGCCATAGATTCGAGCATATTCTTTTTATACTCCGCAAAGCATCCATTGTCAATGCTTTCACGAATTTCAGTCATTAAATTATTATAAAAATACAGGTTGTGGAGAACGCACAGACGCATGCCAAGCATCTCCTTTGCTTTTAACAGATGACGAATATACGCTCTGCTGTAGGCGCGGCACGCCGGACACTGACAGCCTTCCTCAATCGGTCTGGCATCAAGCTCATAGCGCGCATTAAACAGATTCAGCTTGCCATGCTTGGTATAAACATGGCCGTGACGTCCGTTACGGCTTGGGTATACACAGTCAAAAAAGTCGATTCCACGCTCAACACCTTCAAGAATGTTTGCCGGAGTGCCGACACCCATCAGATAAGTCGGCTTATTCTTTGGCAGATATGGTACCACTTCATCTAGGATGCGGTACATTTCTTCGTGACTCTCTCCAACTGCCAGACCGCCCACTGCATAGCCGTCCAGCTCCATCTCGCTGATGCGCTTTGCATGATCAATACGGATATCCTCATAGATACCACCCTGATTAATACCAAACAGCAGCTGATGTGGGTTTACCGTATCCTCAAGAGAATTTAAACGTGCCATTTCCGCCTTACAGCGTGCCAGCCATCTCGTGGTACGGTCAACGCTGTTTTGGATATAGCTGCGGTCTGCCACGGAGGACGGACATTCATCGAATGCCATCGCGATCGTGGAGCCGAGGTTCGACTGAATCTGCATACTCTCCTCCGGGCCCATAAAGATACGATGTCCATCGATATGGGACTGGAAGTATACGCCCTCTTCCTTAATCTTTCTCATTCCGGCAAGAGAAAATACCTGAAATCCGCCGGAATCGGTTAAGATCGGGCGATCCCAATTCATAAACTTGTGCAGGCCGCCAAACTGCTTGATCAGCTTATCGCCTGTCCTTACGTGCAGATGATACGTATTGGACAGCTCAACCTGCGTATGAATCTCCTTGAGATCCATTGTTGATACCGCGCCCTTAATGGCAGCAACGGTGCCAACATTCATAAATACAGGGGTCTGAATCTCTCCGTGAACGGTAGAGACACGCGCTCTCTTGGCACGCCCCTCTGTTTTTAAAATCTCATATTCCATTCTTACTCTACCTTATTGCATTGGGCAGGCGACAGCTTTTTGCAGCTGCCGCACCCTAAAATCACTTTTCAATACAGTACTTACAATATACTTACAGTACTTATTTGGAAACCTTCTTTGCCTTGCGTTTGTCAAGAGCATTCTTTAAATCATACCACAGGCAGCCGGCGATGCATACCGAAGAATAGCATCCGCAGATAACTCCTACGATAAGCGGCAATGCAAACTCTTTGATAGAGGTTACGCCGAGGATGTAAAGAACAACTACCATGATCAGTGTCGTCAAAGACGTATTGATGCTTCGGGAAAGTGTCTGTGTAATCGAAACATTGACAACCTCCGCCAGATTCTTGCTGCTGTGCAGATTCTCACGGATACGGTCAAATACAACGATGGTTGCATTGATGGAATATCCGACAAGTGTAAGCATACAAGCAATAAATGTATTTCCTACGGTCCAGCGAAGTACCGCATAGAATGCCAGCAGGACAAATACATCATGAATCAGCGGAATAACTGAGCTTGCACCAAAACTGAACTCCTTGAAACGAATCCATACATAAATCAGCATAAAGATTGCAGAAATGATGACAGACAGGATTGCAGAACGCTTCATCTCACTGCTGACAGCAGCACTGATATTTTCTGTCTGAATGGTACTCTCATCTACACCGAAGGTTTCTGACAGCTTGCTGTAGAGTGTATCTCTTTCTTCTACTGTAAGAGTCCTTGTCTTGATGATAACCTCATTGCTTCCTGTAACAGGGGTCATCTGAATATCGTTATCTCCTGTCACTTCGCTTACAACCGGCTGCACATCGCTCTCAAGCTGCTCAACCGTATAATTTTCATTGAATGTTACGCTAGTAGACGCACCACCGATAAAGTCAAGGCTGTAATTGAAGATATTTCCCTTTATGCCGCAGATTACCATTGCAATGATACCGATTGCGATGACAATACCGGATGCACAATAGCAAATCTTTCTTTTTCTGATGAAATTAACTGTTTTCTTGTAAACAGTCTTTCCATAAAGCTTTTCACCCTGAAGACCAATTGCATAGAAGCTCTTTAAGATATTCTTTGTGATGACAAGTGCTGTAAACATAGACACAACGATGCCAAGTGCTAATGTCTGAGCAAAGCCCTTTACAGTACCAGATCCGATGAAATACAAAACACCAGCTGCAATAAGAGTCGTCACATTTCCATCAAGAATCGCAGAGAATGCCTTGGAAAATCCGGCATCAATCGCAGTGCGCACACTTCTTCCAGCGCCGATCTCCTCACGGATACGGGCGAAAATAATACAGTTTGCATCTACGGCCATACCAATGCCGAGGATGATACCGGCGATACCCGGAAGTGTCAGCGTGATCTCCTCATTAAATGCGCTCAACAGTACAATCACAAGTGCAGTGTACATAATAAGCGCGATGGAAGCTGCCAGACCCGGAATGCGGTAGTAGATAATCATAAATGCGAAAACTAAGATCAGACCGATTACACCGGCTAAAAGGCTGGTTCTTACGGCATCCTGTCCAAGCTTTGCACCGACTACCTGTGAACGCATCTCCTGTAACTCAACCGGAAGTGCTCCGATACGGATGTTGGATGCGAGTGTCTGTGCAGACTCCAGATCAGACATACCCTTGATTGAGCATGTCTCAGACGCGATATGCTCATTGACGGTCGGTGCGCTTAATACTTCACCATTATACATGATGTAAATTCTGCCCTTTGTGGAAGCTAACTCCTCTGTTGCCTTAGAGAATGCTTCAACACCATCGGATGTGAGTGTCAAGTTTACAACATACTCACGCGCGTTTGTTGTCGAGTTGCTTGTAACACCTGCCTGTGCATCTTTGATCTGGTTTCCATCCATAACCTTTGTTCCTTCCGGATCACTTGAATCCGTACAGAAGATCAACGTACCAGGCTTTCCGAGTTCCTGAAGAACCTCATTTGCATCGGTTGCTCCCGGAATGTCAACGGTAATGCGGTCGGTTCCCTCAAAGTAAACCTGTGCCTCAGTTGAATAGTCCTGAACACGCTGCTCAAGCTTTGCTTTCGTGTCGGACATGTCCTGACTGTCGACATCGCCTACTGCTTCGTAGGTGATGCTGACACCGCCTCTAAGGTCAAGACCAAGGCTGATGTCGTTCAGACTTCCTGAACGGTCACTTCCAAGGCCGCAGACGGCTGTGTATACGACAAATGCAATGATTGCCAGCAACATAACCAGGCGGAAAATCCCTCTTTTCTTGCTCATCCTTCTATCTCCTTCTCTATCCAGAGGTCGATTAGGTGAAAACGACCTCCTTTTTTCATACAGATCATTGATCTGTATTCGTTCGTGTCAGAGATACCACGGTCTGCCAATTCAATCACAGACTGCGGTATTCCGTCTGCTATGCATTAGCATACGTGGGAGATTTCGCCGGAAACATCGGTAGATGCTCCTGTTTCTTCTTCCATATCGGCAAGTGCGGCCTTGATCATGATCGCACACTCGATACGCTTCTGCTGCATCTTACAGCCAATCTCATAGGAACCGGTGATGGAGCCAGTGAAATTGTATGCATTGGCGTTACAGCCGCCGCTGCAGTAATACTTTGCGAAGCAGTTCTGACAGGCTGGCTTTGCATAGACATTGCACTGCTTGAAGTCATCGCACACATCCGGCTTTACAATACCGTCGTAGACATTTCCAAGTAAGAACTCTTCCTGTCCAACGAACTGGTGGCACGGATAGAAATCACCCCACGGGGTAACAGCCAGATACTCGGTACCCGAACCGCATCCCGACAGATGCTTTGCCACACATGGACTCTGCGTCAGATCAATATTAAAATGGAAGAAATTGAATCCCTTTCCAGCCTTTCGGTACTCTAAGTACGCATCAGCGAGCTTGTCGTACTCCTCAAGGATGCGCGGCAGATCCTCCTCGCGGATTGCATAATCCTCTTCTGGTGCTGCAACAACCGGCTCCATGGACATCTGCTTGAAGCCCAGATCGGCATAGTGCAGCACGTCCTTAGCAAAATCAAGATTATTCCTGGTAAAGGTTCCTCTTACATAGTAATTGGTCTGACGACGGCTCTCCGCAAACTTCTGGAACTTCGGAACGATTAAATCATAGCTTCCCTTTCCGTTGCGGAACGGACGCATCTGATCGTTTACTTCCCTTCTTCCATCGAGGCTGAGGACAACATTTCCCATCTCTTTGTTGCAAAATTCCATTACTTCATCGTTTAATAAAACGCCGTTGGTCGTCAACGTAAAACGAAACAACTTGTTGTGTTCCTTCTCGAGCGATCTTCCGTACTTGACAAGTTCCTTTACGACATTCCAATTCATAAGCGGCTCTCCGCCAAAGAAATCAACCTCCAGATTTCTGCGGTTGCCGGAGTTTGCTACTAAGAAGTCAAGTGCCTTCTTGCCGACCTCAAGGCTCATGAGTGCACGGTGTCCGTGGTACTCACCCTCCTCGGCAAAACAATATTTACAGGCAAGATTGCAATCATGCGCAATGTGAAGACACAGTGCCTTAACTACCGTCTTTCTCTTCTTGAAATCGGTCATGTATTTCTGATAAATATCTTCTGTATACAGCATTCCCTCATTCTTCAGACGAGCGATCTCCGCATATGCGGCCTCAAGTTCCTCTGTCGGGTAACTGCTAAGAGCGGCAAATATTGCCTCTTTGTCTTCCTGCTTCTCATAGACAGGAATCATATCATATACCACGTCGTCTACCACATGTACGGCGCCGGAATTGACATCCATTACAATGTTGTAGCCGTGGCTCTTATATTGATGTATCACTACTGTTCAACCTTTCATCTTAAAATCACCAAAACATAAAAATCAAAAAATGCAGTAACTATTCAGAACCACATTCATAGACCTTTATACAATGGAAAACCGAGGAGTTTCCTCCCCGGCTTCCCATCAACCAAGTCCAGAACATTACTTGTTGTTTTCGCAGCTCTGATTTCCTACTGTACAGGAAGTCTTGCATGCGGACTGGCAAGAAGTCTGGCACTCACCACAACCACCCTTTGCCATGGTGTTCTGCAGAGTCTTGCTTGTTAAAGTCTTAGTTTCCTTCATATCCTTCATCCTCCTAACTCAGATATCTGATAATTCACAGTGAAGTATAGCATAAAAGTGGAGAAACTGCAAGTAAAAACTATGC
>CAVCXB010000079.1:0-14132 GCA_963605535.1 Wujia chipingensis | reverse complement strand
ATCCGGAAAATGGCCTGCTTTATATGAAGTGCGTATTGCCAATCAGCGGCGACTTTCCAAAGCACATCTCCGTATTCCCGGACAATAAGCATGTTGCCAGCATCAACAAGAACTCTAACTCCATCACATTCTTTACGGTTGATTATGAGAAGGGTCTGCTTGTTATGAACGGTCGTCCACTCAAGGTGGATACACCAAACTGCTGTAAGATTGTTCCGATTGAAGGATAAGATACGAAAATTAAGAAAGATCCGAAAGAAAAAGCCATGGGAATGTATTGATATGTCCCGTGGCTTTTTTCAGTTGGTGTGATTTGTTCTATGGTAAGCAATTCACAGAATCTTTAGCGAAGTCTATTTAACCAAATGTGTTGAACAGAATCAGTTTTACAGTCTGCGCATATACTAATAGGGATTTACGCTAATGTGAAAGGATTTTGGATTTTATGAGTCTTCTTCGCACGACTTCTCCCGATACTCCTGACACCCCGGATACGGGACTTCTTCAGACTACCGTTCTCTCCGCACAAAATAATTATCCGATCAGCGGTGCAACGGTTTCGATTGCCGATGAATCAAACCCGGATACTATTTTAGAGGAGCTTTCGACAGATGCCTCTGGTCAGACTGAGGATCTGACCGTTACCACACCGCCACTTGACTACAGCTTACAACCAAATGAGCCGCGCCCTTATGCTTCTCTTGTTCTGACCATCCGTGCACCGGGCTATGAGCCGCTGACGATCCGCGGCACGGAGGTTCTTCCAGAACAACTTGCTCTCCAGACGGCGCGTCTTCGTCCAATCGACTCGGGCGCCCAGATTCCAGTCGACATTCCAGAACACACACTCTATGAAACGTATCCTCCGAAAAATCCCGAGGCCGAGGTCAAGCCAGTACGTGAATCGGGCGAGGTTGTTTTAAGCCGTGTCGTGGTTCCAGAGACGGTTATCGTACACGACGGTACGCCGTCGAACCGCACCGCACCAGATTACTACGTACCCTACCGGGATTACATCAAAAATGTAGCTTCGAGCGAAATCTACGCCACCTGGCCGGAAAGCTCGCTCGTCGCCAACATCCTTGCGATCATGTCTTTCACACTTAACCGCGTGTACACGGAATGGTACCGCAATCAGGGATATGATTTTACAATCACGTCCTCGACGGCATATGACCACAAATGGATTTATGGACGCAACATTTACGAGTCGATCTCGCTTGTCGTGGATGAAATCTTTGACCAATATCTGTCGCGCCCAGATGTGCGTCAGCCTATTTTGACGCAGTACTGCGATGGAAAGCGCGTCTCCTGCCCGAACTGGATGAGTCAATGGGGTTCGGCTTCGCTTGGTGAACAGGGCTACTCTCCGATCGAGATTCTTCGTTATTATTATGGCGATGATATCTACATCAACACAGCGGAACAGATCGCAGGCATCCCGGCATCATGGCCACGCTATGATTTAACTGTGGGCAGTTCTGGCTCAAAGGTTCAGCAGATGCAGGAACAATTACTTGAAATCTCGAAGGTCTACACGGCAATTCCAACGATCACACCGACCGGCTACTACGATGAAGCGACTGCGGAGGCGGTTCGCGCCTTCCAGAATATTTTTGGTCTGCCGCAGACAGGCGTGGTGGACTTTGCTACCTGGTACAAGATCAGTTATATCTATGTGGGCATCACGAGGATTGGTGAATTAAACTGACCGTTCCCGCGTCTGCCTCCCAGACGGTATCACACAGCAGGTCGATATCGGCCTGCTGATGACTGGCTAGAAGGATGGTTTTTCCTTCTTTTTTTAATGACAAAAGCAATTCACGAATCTTTGCAGTCATGTTTTTGTCTAGTCCATTAAAAGGCTCATCCAAGATCAAAAGGGCTGGATCTTCCATAATCGCCTGTGCAATTCCAAGGCGCTGGCGCATTCCAAGTGAATATTTTCCAACGGGGCGCTTTAAGTTCGGATCAAGTTCTACGCGGCGCATTGCCTCTTCGATCTGCGCCTCATTTGCTTTTTTCTTCATTTGTGCCAGACGTTTCAGATTCTTTTTACCAGACAGCTGCGGCAGAAAGCCTGGTGTCTCGATAATCAGTCCCATATCCTCTGGAAAATCCATATCCATCCCGACTGTTTTGCCGTCTACTTTTACAAAACCTTCATCTGGCTGCAAAAAGCCACAGACACATTTCATCAAGACGGTCTTTCCACTTCCATTGTTTCCGACAATTCCATGAATTTTTCCAGCTTCGAGATTCATCGTTACATTTTTCAAGACGATCTGGTCGTCAAAGCGTTTGGTTATATTCTGTATTTCGATATAGCTCATATTACCTCCTTTTATTTGCTCTTTTATTTTCTGTTCTGTTTGCTCTTGCTTTTATTCTGTTTTTATTCTCTCTTCTCTTTATTCGTCTTCCGTTCCCGTGAAATGAAATGCATACCGACGCATCGCCCGGTGACTTTGTATGCTGCACAGCAAAATGCCCACTATAAAAATCAAACTGCTCTGCAATAATGTTGGCAGCAAATCATAGCCAAAATTATGCATGGAATAAGCAGCTTGGTTGAGCGGTGAAATCCATCCGACGGCGACATTTGCCCGGTAAAGCTGTTCTTTTTGAAGATCAAAGATTTTTATGATCACAGACGGCTGCAAAAGGAATCCATAGGCACTAAAAATAAGAAAAACTGCTGCTCCCGCTGCCTGTGTGCGACAAAGCGTCACAACAAACTGGATACTTACGGCAAGCATCAGATAGCCAAGCATCAAAAGGGCAACACGCAGACCACACTGATACGGCGCGATCTGCTGCATGACTTTCATGTAGGACGGAATCGCGGTATCGCCATCCATGTAGGCGAAAATCACGGCAGCATTGCTCCACAGATTGGCGGCGTAAGCATTTTTGATGCAAAGAAGGACGGTAGAACTAAAGATCCAAAGCAAATACAGTGCCGATGCGCTGAATACATATATCAGTTCACCTGCAAGCCAGATGCTTCGGGAACAGCGTGACAGATAAAACGGCACTTCGTTTGATGCAAGCGGCAGATCGGCAAATAAAATTAGCAGGGGCAGTGAAGCCAGCAGGATGGACTGCGCATCACCGAAGGTCCAGATGAAAGGCTCTGCCGCCTGAATCGCTAAGTTGTGCGCTTGTACGACATCGAGGACTTGACTGGTGAGGAGGTAGGACAAGATGAATGCCAACAGGAAGACAACGGCGGCTTTTGGGGTCTGCTTCCAGCGCTGGTAGTGGAGGGCGGCTACGGTGAGGGTCTTTCGTAAGGATTCGCGCATGTTTTGGCCTTCTTTCTTCTCAGTTTTTCCTTTATCTTCCATATATACAACATACTTATACTAGTTAATAAAATGAGGATAGGTATATACGAAACATTGGTAATTCCCCACGTTCCCGGTGACAGGATTACAAGCTGTGGCGCAAAACGCCGCACAAAAATTTCGAGCATATAATAAAATAGGAAAGGAAAGCTCCATGCCAAATAACGGCTTGAAAAAATGAGTGATGCTGCCATTCCCATGACGGACCAAAGTGCACCGAGGCAGAATACACGAAAGCTGTTGAAAAATAGTATCCGTATCGTTTTGCTTATTTCGATGCCAGATTCAAAGCGCCCAATGAATACACAAAGAATCAGATATGATAGTGCAATGCCGAATACGGCTGCGAGTCCACCTGCAACGATAGCAGACAGAAGTTTTCCTATTATATAAGTCTGATATTCAGTACGCGGTAGAAGTGATTTCAAAAAGCCACATTTTCGCTCGTCAATACAGGATGAGGATTGAATCAGTGTACAAAAAAGTGTAAGTGACACAAGAAAGGCACTATTCTTTGTTCCCTCATCCCATAGCTGCACATGATAACTGGTAGATAAACTGATTTCGCTATATTCTTTCATGGATGCAATCATTCGGCTAAGCTCTGCAAAGTCTCCGATAAGTGAAAGCAACTGCATAGCTGCGATTGCAATAACAGACAGGAAAAAACGCCTGTCCACGATGGATTGCCCGATCATAGTGCCAATCATGTTCCAACGTAGTCGTTTGTTTTTTCTCATCTGCTCACCACCTTTCCTTCTAAATAATGGTTCAAATAAAATAATCAACTGTATTTGGTTCACCGTTTGAATTGCTATTTATCAGATCAGCTTTAGTTTATCGTATGGAGGCTTTGAAAGTCATCAAAATTTGGTAAAAGAGTTGTAAATCTACACGAAAACCAATTGTGGTAACTTTATGGAAGCCTCAATGTAATTGTAGTTCCCTTACCGAGTGTACTTTCAATATTCAATGTGCCACCATGTATCTGCGCGATACACTCGCACAACGCCAGGCCAAGTCCGAAGCCTTCTTTCTTACGGGAACGATCAACCTGATAAAATGGTCTTGTCACGTTTTTAATTTCTTCACTTTCCATGCCGCAGCCATCATCCGTTACCCAAAGTGAAGTTCCATCGTATCCGATTGTAATGTACAATGCACCTGCTTTTGCCGCATTGTCAAACAAATTGCAGAGTAAGGACTGCATTAGCTGTCCGTCTGCCTGCAATGGCTGATTACTCCAGTTGAAGCTTAATTCAATATGTTTTTGTTGTGCTACAGGATATAAAGTTTGTTCGAGCTGATGTTTTAATTGTGCTGAGGAAATCTCGACAAGCTGTGCAAAAAGCGGCGCACGAATAAGCGTATTTAAACTGTCAGAAAGTCCAGCAAGACGTTTGCTCTGCTCCTGCAAGCAAAGAAGTGCCTCGTGCTGCTGATCTGCCGTAAGTCTTGTACTTTGAAGCGCGAAGGCATAGCCGTTAATTGCTGTAATCGGTGTGCGCATCTCATGAGCCATGGCGCGAAGCAACAGTTTTTGCTGGTCACGTTCCTCACACAACTCGCTCATCTGATGCTGCACAGCCTCTGCCATCTCATTAAACTGAATTGCCAGTGCCCCCAGCTCGTCGCTTTGATTTGTGACTGATATACGTTTTTCATAATTGCCATCTGCAATCTGTGCTGCACTCTCCTTAAGTTCCTCAAGCGGGGCTAACACTCGTCGGATAAAAATAAATTCAAGTAAAAAAACGGCCGCCATGACAGCAATTCCAATAAGTAAACTGTTTCGCATCAGCATATGAACTCGGTTCAGATTCTGTGTAACATCAAACACAGCAGCCTGCCAATACGCATCTTCATCTGTCCACATGCGTTTTCTAGCAGCAATACACCAGTCTTTTTCTCCTTGACGCACGATTGTCCAGTTTACAGTTTCGTAATCGGATGACCGCACGGTATACACCTTTTCGTTTTGCATAATCCGCGCTACATTCACGCCCGTCTCATTGTAGATGACCTCCGTCTCTGACATCAATGCATACTGTATATTTTGAGGACGTCTCTTTGTCTTAATGCTGTAATTTAAAGCAGTCTTTGACAGCTGTGTATCTGTACCAAAAGGAAACTTTTTCTGTACTTCTTGGATAACACTGTTTAGATTTTCTCCTTCAGACAACACATAGGAAACTGCCTCTTGCGTAACTTTTTCTCTTGCATCCCGCACAACTAGTACACCAAATGTCAAAAAGGCTGCCGCGAGCAGACATTGTGTTCCAATGATTAGTTTTGCAGAAAGCTTCATTTTACCGTTTCCTCCAGACGATAGCCCACCTTTGCAACTGATGCGATGTTAAGACCTGTCTTCTTGCGAATTTGTGCAATGTGGACATCTACTGTCCTTGTCGTACCCTCATAGAGTGAACCCCACACCTCTGCTAATAAGCGTTCACGCGACACGGCAATATTCTGATTGCGAAGCAAAAATTCCAAAAGATCAAACTCCATTGGCGTCAGTGTCACGTTCTCTCCTGCCTTTGTGACTTCACGCGCCGCGGTATCCATAATCACATCACCCGCCTGAAAGCTATGTTTCAATGCGCCGTGTCGCTCGAGTACCTTTTCCATACGCACCAATAACTCCAACATATCGAACGGTTTTACCATATAATCCTCTGCCCCACCGCGAAGTCCCTTCACTTTTGCCTCAAGATCGCCCCGTGCCGTCAGAAAAATCACAGGAATATTGCGCGCCTTTAATGGCTCTAGCAATTCAAATCCATCTACTTTTGGAAGCATGACATCAACAAGCGCAAGTGCTGCCAATCCACCCTGATTTAAAAAGTCCAATACCTGCTGTCCATCCCCAAAAGCAATCGTCTGATATCCTGCTACCGACAAATTCAGGCAGAGCATCTTCTGAATGGCCTCGTCATCTTCTATTATCATGATTTTACTCATACAATTTCCCCTTTCAAATCGTTTTGATTGCATTATTTCATGAAATTGCGATTGAATTATTCTTATCATACCATAAGTTGCGCTCTCTTGTCCGAATCAATGCAAACTTTTACAAGTTCATAATAAGTGCGTGATGACTTCTGAATTGCAAAACGGTATACTTACTGTATGAATTTTATTTTATAAGCCTGATTTATTGACTATGAATTTATACTGATTTGTACTGGTTAATCGAATACATTGGAAAGGAGTCTCTATGAATCGAAAAAACTATGCTACTGCCTCGTGCGTACTTTTATGCAGCATTTCTTTGTGTGCCTGCGCATCCGCCCCGTCTTCCTCTGCTGTTGTTCCCAAAAATGTAGATCGTCTGGCAGAAATAGCAACTGCCTCTTCAGCCGAAGACCGTGAAATGCTTTCCGATCTGAAAGAGAAAAACGTCTCACACTATTCATTTGATTATAAGTCTGATGATAAAACGGTTTCCATACATGCCGACTGCCCAGTCATCATGCCCGATACCGACCAGATTCCAAGCTGCCGTATCAATGGAGATGGCTTCACACAGGAGCAGGTAAGCGGCATGTATGATCTTCTCTTAAAAGGAAAGAACCCTTACCATCTGGATTATTCCGGAGAAAAAATTCCTTCCGATGGTACACTTCAGACTTACACGCAAATCTATGAGGGACAGGATCATTCGTATACCGGACTGGATGTTACGTCAGATGATGGTTATTTTTTTCTTATGAATTCTTTTGTATCTTCATCCGACACCTCGCCCGTTTTCGTGTATACTCGAGATATTTCAGAGACTGGCATCTATTTTGACGGGGCAAGCGGTCTCGCTGTCTCAGAGGAAGAGGTTGACTCGCTTTTATCGCCTTCTATGACTGTCCATCTGGCGGATGCTAAGCGATTAGCAGAAGAATTTTTTGCTGCTGTTAAGACTGACGCTGTATTGCAGCAGGTCTATCTTGTTTCTCTTGCAGATAGTTCTGCCAGTACTCCTGAAAAAGGCGTTTACGAAGATGGCTACTCTGCAATGCAGCTCATTTATTCACCAGCGATCAATTCCGTTCCCGTTGGAACCAGCATGGAGGATACCATAAGCGATTATTCCATTTCGTGGCCGATTGAGCGAATTTCGTTTGTCGTCAGCGATCCGGGTATCATTGAAATTCGCTGGCAGTCTCCAACGCAAATTGTGGAGACGCTTTCTGAAAATACATCGCTGATCTCCTTTGAACAGGCTAGCAGCATCTTTGAGGAAATGTGCCCGTTAGTCTACGCTGGAAAGGCTGCTTCAATTTCAAATGCGAGCTATCATATTACAGTTGATAAAGCAGAGCTTTGCCTGTTTCGTGTGCGCGACAGTGGAAACAGCCGCACCGGTCTTCTTGTCCCGGCATGGATTTTCTACGGTGATGAAGGATTCAGTGTGAATGATTCTGAGCCAACTTCCTCGTATCCGCCATATGTTTTGCTCGCGATCAATGCCGTTGATCAGACGATCATTGATGTTACAGAAGGTTACTAAAACCAGAATCGAAAATAGGGGCCAGACCAATCGGTCTGCCCCCTTGTTGCTTATTAAATAATTCACTGCCTAGATACTTACTCAGCTGCTGCAGAACTTTCTTCCTCAGCATCATCGCTCTCTACGATCTGGCCAGCTCTTGCTGCATCTTCTGCTGCTGCACGGATTGTTGCCTCGTTCTCCTGGAACTCTACGCACTGATCATAGCCGTACTCATTTGCCTGAGCGATCATGTCAGATACGATCTGATCAAATTCTTCATCGGAGGACGCATAGATTGCCTTCCAGGAACCTTCCTTGATGCAGGTAGTAACCTGTGTCCATACAAGCTGAAGCTCATCGGATCTTACGCCAGCGGAGTACATGGTACCAGGTGCAATGTGAAGGTTTACATTCTTGAAGTAATCATCAAACAGCTCACAGCCAGTATGATCTCTCCAATCCTGCTCGATCTCAGAACCAGCCGCGGAATTGAAGCTTGACCATCTCTTGTAGTTGTAGGTTTCACCAACCTTGGAATCCAGATTCTGAGTATCCAGTGCCCATGTGGTATTGTTGATCTTAAAGTTTCCATCCTCGAATGTGCCGCTGTAGCCATCGGTCATCTCGGTCTTTCCATCCAGCTTTGCGTTCTTTCCAAGATCGGTAAAGCAGGTGTTTCCATCCTCATCATAGTACCAGCATACGTCCTTCGGACCATACTCAAGCGTCATACGTCCTTCTGGTGTTGCCAGCCAGTTGATGATTGCCATGCAAAGCTCTGGGTACTCGGTGTTTGCGCCGATGGTCCACGGTCTGTTTCCACCGTAGATGTTCTGGCCATAAGCGATTGGCTCTGCCTCAGTTGGTGGACACGGAGCCATCATCTTGCCTTCAGAAGTATGAGCCTCGCTGTTATACAGAGAAGATCCGAGGAAGTTAAATACGTTCATGAATGCAGTACCATTCTGGTAATCCTCAAGCATACCCTCGTATCCCTGTGTCTGGGAGTCTGGATCCAGCAGTCCCTTCTGGTACAGAGTGTTATAGAACTTCAGAGCAGTCAGATATGGCCCATTCTCTTCCAGACACGGATGGAATTCCTGATTGTCACTATCATACAGACCAATTCCGAACTCATCATAGCCATAATATGCGGATGCGGTGGACTTAACGAACATAACCATGTCGCCATCCCAGTCTGCAAATAAGGATACGCCGTAGGTGGTCTTTCCATTGTCATCTGTCGGGCAGATTTCCTTCATCTGTGCAAGAACGTCTACCAAATCATCGAGATTCTTAATCTCTGGATAGCCGAGCTCCTTATACAGATCCCAACGAAGATCCCACTCATACATGATATCCTGACGCAAACTAGCGTCGGTTGCGATATCAAATCCAATTCCATA
This sequence comes from Wujia chipingensis, assembly GCA_963605535.1. Lineage (GTDB taxonomy): Bacteria > Bacillota > Clostridia > Lachnospirales > Lachnospiraceae > Anthropogastromicrobium > Anthropogastromicrobium chipingensis_A. The sequence goes on along the minus strand of CAVCXB010000079.1, from coordinate 4,890 downwards.
GGTGGTTCCACCAGAAATCTGTGCATTCTTCTCGAGTGCCGGCTGCATATGCTCTACGATATACGGACCGTAATCGGCAAGAATGTCATCCTCGTTCCAGTCAAACAGCATACCCTTGTCTACTGCCTGTAAGTACTCATCACCGTCATTTCCCCAGATAACCAGATCGCCAAGGTCACCAGACTCCATACGAGTCTCATAGGTTCCGTCGCTGTCCGGGATGATGTTTAACTTTACATTAAACTTCTCTAACATTACCTGACCAAACCAACCAATCTGCTCACCAGAATAGTTTGCTAACTGGTCAAATACGTTCAAGGTCACGGTCTCATCCGGGATCACGTCCTCCGGAATCGCCTTTGCTGGATCGTCTGTCTCGTCTGCCATTGCCGGAACGACAAACATGGATGCGGACATCGCTGCCGCCATAAAAAGTGCACTCGCTTTTCTCAATTTCATATTCTTTCTCCTCCTAATTTTTTATATGCTCCGCGCCTTCGCGGTACATTTCTTATTTAACCCTTTACGGCTCCTAACATAATACCTTTCTCAAAGTAACGCTGCATGAACGGATAAACGACCAGAATCGGGATAACCGTTACCATGGAGATCGTATACTTGATAACCTTGCCGCTGAGTGCGGACTTGACAGCCGAATCACTGACGGAACCGCCAGACTGCATCAATGCACTTAAGTTGGATGCCTGATTCAGATAGATATACAGGCGGTGCTGCAAGGTGTAAAGTTCTGGCTTTGAGGACATTAAGATCAGAGAATCGGTGAAGGAGTTCCAGTTGCCGACAGCACCAAAGATTGCGATGGTTGCCAAGATCGGCTTACTGAGTGGCCAGATAATCTGTCCGAAAATACGGATATGGGAAGCGCCGTCGATCTTAGCACTCTCCTCAAGCTCCTTCGGGATGGACTCAATGTAAGTCTTTACCAGAATGATGTTGTATGGTGCAACGATACCTGGAATGATGTATGCCCAGTAGGTATTGGTCAGACCAAGCATCTGCATGTTTAAGAACCACGGAATGAGTCCAGCGTTGAAATACATCGTGATGACGATGAAACGATACCAAACCTTTCGTCCCCACATCTCCTGCTGTGTGACCAGATAGCCGATGAAGGCGGATGCGCCAACCATCAGTGCCGTACCAAACACGGTTCTGGTTATGGATACGATGAAGGAACTCATCAGATCGCTTACGTTTAACAGTGCCGCATAGTTTCCGAAGTGAATGCCTCTCGGAATAAAGTTGATCAATCCCTTTACAACCAGATCGTTGTCACTGATCGTATTGATGAACAGATAGTAGAATGGGAAGATACAAATGATCGTAAACAGCGTAAATACGATGTAATTGATCACATTAAAGATCACATCTCCCACACTCGTGCGGTAAATATTCTTATGCTTTTTTTCATATAATTTCTCGGCCTTTAAATCGGCCTTTTCCTGTGCTGTCTTTGCCATCGTTCCCCTCCTTATTATACGATACTCTCACCACGGATCAGCTTGGAAGCGCCATTTGCAAGGAACAGCAGCGTGACACTGATTACCGACTTGAGCATACTGACAACGGTGGTCAGCGGTATGGAGCCCTGTCCAATACCAAGCTCGTATACATACAGATCCAGAACACGGATGGATGTCGCATTTGTTGCATTCTTAAATACAAGATACTGATCCATACCGTTGCTTAATACGTTTGCAATGGACATCAACAACAGTACACAGAAGGTTGGAATCAGACCCGGCACGGTGATGTGCCACATGCGCTGGAAGCGGCCTGCGCCGTCAACCGTTGCGGCCTCGTAAAGCTGCTGGTCAATACCAGAAATACCAGCTATGTAAATGATTGCGCTCCAGCCAATTCCCTTCCATGTTCCCCACAGCCACATCTTTAACCATGTGTGGGAACCGTCCATCAAAAGGTTATGTCCCTCGCTCCAGATTCCAAGATTTACAAGGATACTGCTTAAGAATCCATCTGTGGAGAAAATACAGGTTGCAATGGAATAAACTAAAACCCAGCTGATAAAGTTCGGAACCGTCGTGAAGGTCTGCACGAAACGTCTGAACTTGAGATTTTTGATCTCACACAGGAAAATCGCAAATGCCATCGGCATCCAGCTGGTCAGGATTCCAAGACCGCTCATACCGAGCGTATTCTTCATTACGTTTCCAATATCCTTTACAGTCGCCGGATTTTTTAAAAGTTCGGTGAACCATTTGAAACCAACAAAATTTGCCATGCTTAACGAATCGCCAGCCTTGTAATCGAAGAATGCGTAGCGCCATCCCCAAAGTGGCAGGTAGGAGAATACGGCAACGAGTGCCAGAAACGGCATTAACATCAAGAAGAGCTTAAACTTTGTCTCCATCTCAAACTTCGCTTCGCTCTTTTCTTTTGCCAAAAGAATTATCGATACAACTGCTGCTGCAATGAGAAGCACGGCAAATATGGTCATGATCGTGACACTCTTTGGAAGTCTTGGATCGATCTTATCAATCTTATCGCCTACACTAATCTGTGAGTATGCGGTACGAATCATGACGATACCGACTGCCATCGCTGCGCCACTAATCAGTGTGAAGATGTTTCCAAGCTTCTTTAAGCGGATGTTTCCAAGTGACATACAGGCGGCTGCGACACCAGCTGCAATGCCGACGCACATCACGATTGCGCCTGCACAGTCAAGCACGAAGCTGCTCTCCGATACCCATCCTTTCTTGAAAGCACGACCAAAGCCATTTGTCAATGTGCTGTAGGAAATACCAGAAGTAAAGAGTGACAGGTTCTTGTTGATCATGCCACTGATTCGCGCCGGATTGAGACTCGGTACAAATAAAAAGACAACCGACAACAAAACTGCAGCGCGCATAATGTAATAAATGTAATCGTAGGATTGGCGCTGTTTTGTTTCTTTTTGATTCATTTCCTTTCCCCTTTCTGTCTGTTGCCTCACGTTACTGCTCACGTTATCGTTTTCGCTCCTGTGTAAAAAAAAATAGAAAAAACCGAAAAGGTTTACGAAAGCTTATTAAAACTTATTAAAATTTTATTTAGTTTCATTTTTCGTAAAGACAACTTTAAATTATTTTTATTATATAACCGTTCTCTACAATTTGCACTGGTATTTTTTGAGGTATATACTGGTATTTTTTATTCTATTCCTTGCTTTTGCGTTTTTTCTGTAGTACAATGTGTTAAACGCAATCGTTTTCTCTTTTGAGGAATTTGTCTCTTTTTGACGATAAATCAGAAAAATTCGTGAGGTATCATTATGAACACTTGTGAAATCCTGCTTCCTGATAAATATCAGATCACTGTAACGAAAAATCCTGTCTGTTCGGGCGGCGCGCACAGTCATGCTTTTTTTGAATTAGACTTTGTGCAAAGCGGGCGCTGTCTGGCTGAGTTGGGGGGGCATTCGCTTTATTTATCTAGTGACTGCGCTATCTTCCTTCCACCCGATACGTCTCATTTTGTTCATGCAAATGAGGACTGCATCTGGTACCAGCTTCTTATCTCGCCGGATATTTTGGAACAGATGCTCGCCTTCTCCTTTGAAAATAACATTTTCTGCGAGTTTTTCTTGCAGGCTATTTTTGCAAAAGACACCTCTGTCGGGCTGATCAGCCGCAGCGATCACACAGACACCGGTATGTGGCTGTTACTTGATGCGATGGTACAGGAAAGCCAAAATGCAGACACTTACAGCGACCGAATGTTGTTTCACCTGCTTCTGACGCTTCTCTATAAACTGATCCGAACTAGTGAGGCGACGATGTTTGGCCCACACGATGCAACAAAAAATGCGCATCTGGCCGTCATTGCCCGGTATCTGCTGCAAAACTATACGACGGCATCACTTGCCGGACTGGCAGATCAGATGAACTACTCCCTCTCCTACTGCTCGCGCTTCGTTCAGGAAAATACGGGCTTTCGCTTTAAAGAATTGCAAAAAAAGATCCGCATGCAGAAGGCGGTCAGCTGCCTCTTGTATGCGGATATGTCGATTGGTGCGATTGCGGAGCTGCTCGGCTATAGCTCCTCGGAAAATTTTATGAAAGTCTTTAAACAAGAATACGGCCTCACCCCGACGCAATATCGCGCAAGGATGAGACCGCAGTGAAGTTTATTGATCTCGATAACCACGAATTGCTCCGCTGCTATGCAGCTCTCGCAATTCTACGACCATTCGGATTCGCTGGCTTCTAAAGAAGCCGCTGCATCCTCATGTTCGTTCGGGTCTCAAAGTCAGAGGATCATTCCTGCAAGCAGGAAGATCCTCTAACTTTTATCCCCTGTTATCGTTAAAGTACATTATCATCCCAGGCCCTAACTTTTCGGTCGGGCGTGCGGTAAAACCGTGCGCCTCGTAAAAGCGCTCTCGTCCTTTCGCACACATCAGATCAAACATCATCTCGGTTCCCGGAAGACGAAGGCTTTCGACGTAGCGTCTTAACCTTGACAGGACGAGCGAACCGATTCCGTAGCCCTGAGCCTGCGGCGGAATGACAAGATCCTGCACATAACAGATTACCGCGCCGTCTCCCACCAGGCGTCCCATGCCAATCGGCTGTCCTGCCAGATACGCGCCAACCACCAAAAGGCTATTGTCGAGTGCCTTCTGTGCCTGCTCGCGCGAAAGCTTTTTCCAGCCGACAAGCGCGCGCAGCTTCAGATATTCATCGACGGTCAGCTTGTTGTCGATCAGCTCTATCATATCCAGATCTACCTGCCTGTGCATATTTTACACCTTACTTTCTCTTACTTACTTTCTTTTTCTTTACTTTCCTTCGTATGTGATTACAGACTCTACATCGTAGCCCTTTAAGCGGTCTCTGCCCTTTAATCCAGCTAACTCCATAACGA
>CAVCXB010000078.1:0-14368 GCA_963605535.1 Wujia chipingensis | reverse complement strand
TCACGACAATTCTTGGATGGGATTATTATGGTGAGCGTTGTCTGGAATATCTGACTGGAAAGGATCAGAAGAAGATTAAGATTTATCGTTGGCTGTACATCCTTGCTGTATTTATTGGACCGTATATGACTGTAGCAGCCGTATGGACAATCGCGGATATTTTCAATGGTCTGATGGCACTGCCGAACATGATTGCACTCTTTGCACTCAGCGGTGTGGTCGTAAAAGAGACAAAGCGTTTCTTTGAGGTCTATGCAGACCAGAAAATGGCAAAGAAAAAATCCGGTGCAAGCGTAAAGAAAGCACCGGAAAATTAAACAAAATTAACTAGCAGCAACTGGAATACTAATTTCTGTCACAAATTTGCTTGTGTCATTGGTGATTCCATAGTCGATTATCGTGATCTCTCTGGAAAAACCAGTGATTCTAAGCTGTTGCTTATGAATGTAATCAAGCAGCTTGCGATAGCGAACTGGCGCTTCGGCGTGGCTGCCACAGAAACGCACCGTGACACATTGCGTTTTAGGCAGCACAAGCGGCTCTCCGGCAAAACGGTCTTCTGGGTCTAACACAAGAAAAATTCCATCATACCGATCGAAATGGCCAAGATTTAAATTTTCCATTGAAATGCTGATGCCCACTTTCCCGAAAAAGATTGTGGGTTCCACAGCAGGCTCGGCAGACGGATCGGAATCGGCGGTAGCTTCGGCTGCCGCCTCATTTCGCGCCTGTTCAAGTTTTTGAATGGGCGCTTCCATATCTAAGAAATTCCGTATCGTCAGCGAATCCTGCATCCAGAACAGGCGGCATTCCGGCGCATTTACCAGACGGATCACGTCAAGCTCAGAGTTTTTTGCATCCTGAAGCTGGCGCAGCCGATTGTCGATCTTTTTTTCAATTCGTTTTAGCTCAAGCTGCTTTTGAATAACCGCTTCCTTTTGCTGCTTGAGCTTTTCCTCAATCACATCAATATCACGGTTGTGCAGAAATTCTGAGATTTCAGGAAGGGGCATGTCGAGCACGCGCAGATAACGAAGCATATTTAAAACTTCAAATTGGCGTGTGCTGTAATAGCGGTATCCCGTTTCAGGGTCCACATACTCCGGCGATAAAAGCCCGAGCTTTTCGTAGTGGCGCAGACTGCTGACACTTACATGAAACAGCTTTGCCACATCACCAATACGAAACAGATTTTCCATTCCCTTCTCTTGCATTTCTCTTGTTTTCCTTTCTGCAGTTTCCTATATTTTTACGAATACCTTTACGAATACTTTTATGAATACTTTTTTTCTTTTCTTGTGAGAATCAAAAATGCAATGACACAGATGATTACAGACAACAGGGAACCTGTCGCAGTTGCAAGTCCCATTGGAAATAGTGTAGTCGGAAATAGCTTTGACGTCAAGTACACACCCGGAACACGTACCAGCGAGATGGCAATAATATTGTGAATAAAGGAAAGAATCGATTTCTGACATGCACAGAAATATCCGCTGAAGCTAAAGTGGATTCCAGCAAACATGCAGTCCCATATGTAGCCGCGAAGGTACTGACCACCCGCAAGGATAACGCCATTATCCGATGTAAACAGGCCAACCACTGGTTCTGCAATAAATTGGATGATAATCGCGACAATCAGACCAAAACCAGTTGTGATAAAGATCGCATAGCGAAGCGTGAGTTTGGCGCGCTCTGACTTTCCCGCACCGATGTTTTGTGCACCCAAAGCGGAGACAGTAGAGAGCATTGAGGACGGTACCAGAAACAAAAAGCTGATTACCTTCTCGACAATGCCGACAGCGGCAGAATCCGTCAGGCCACGCTTGTTTGCAATGATGGTAATAATAATGAATGCAATCTGAATCAGACCATCCTGGAATGCAATCGGGATACCAACTTTTACGATGGTGCCGCAGACGTTGCGTTTCGGGCGAAAATCAGATAGCTTTAATGTAATTCCCGTTTTGCGTCTCACAATTACAAAAAGAGAAACGACAACGCTGATCGCCTGAGAAACAGTGGTACCAAGCGCAGCGCCAGCTGGACCAAAATGGCATAAACCAATAAAAACATAGTCCAGAATGATGTTTGCCACGCAGGCAACAGCGATGAAATACATCGGGCTCTTGGAGTCGCCCATTCCACGGAAAATGGAGCTGATAATGTTATATGCGGTGATAAACGGAATGCCGATAAAGCAGATCGTGAGATACGCGATTGTGCCAGAAATGGCTTCTTCCGGTACCGACATGATCACGGTAATCGGACGAATTACGCATAACAGTACGCCGGTCAGGCACACCGATAAGATTAAAAATAGTGTGACCGTATTTCCAGTGGCAGCAGCGGCGTCATCTTTTTTATTTGCACCGATTGCCTGTGCGATGCTGACCGTGGTGCCCATGGCAAGACCGACAATCATGACGGTGAGCATGTGCATTACCTGGCTTCCAATTGAGACAGCTGTGGTAGCGGCAACACCTTCAAACTGACCGATGATGAAGAGGTCAGCCATGCCGTAGAGCGTTTGGAGGAAGTAAGAGAATAGGTAGGGCAGCGAAAAGAAGAGAATGTTTTTTAAGACGCTGCCCGTGGTAAGATTTTTTTCCATGAGAAAGCCCCCCTTATGGTTTGTGAAATGTTTCGCCTTATTATAAACTCTACAATAGATGTAGAGTCAAGAGGGAGCTTTGCCATAAACATTGGCGCGTTCGTGAACTGTAATAATTTTTTCCCTTTTTTATTTAGAGGATTACTTTTGGGCAAAGTATTGATATAATGAAAGCTGACAATAAAAAATACAACGATAAAAAAGAGAGGAAAATACGATGGCAACAAAACAGGTACAAAAGAGCCGAGTTCTTGATATGACAAAGGGAAGTCCAATGCGTCTTCTTCTTTTGTTTTCCATTCCACTTTTTATTGGAAATCTGCTTCAGCAATTTTATAATTTAGCAGATACGTCAATCGCAGGTCATGTGCTTGGCGATGCGGCGCTTGCACAGATTGGTGCAACATCAGCGCTATATAGCCTGATTACAAACTTTGCGTTTGGATTAAATAATGGATTTGCATTAAATGTAAGTCGCCAGTTTGGCGCTGGAGATGAGGGGAAAATGAAACGTTCCGTCTGCTGGATGGTAACGCTGTCACTTATATCAGCAGTCGTGATGACTGTATTATTTTTATTACTGCGTGGCGTAATGGCAGATCTTCTTCAGATACCAACCGAGACAAGAGATGGTGCACTCATCTATTTGACTGTTATCCTAGCCGGAATTCCATTCACAATGGTTTACAACATGGAATCGGCATTACTTCAGGCAGTCGGAAATAGTGTAACACCGCTGCTGCTTTTATTTTTCAGTAGTGTACTCAATATTGGATTAGATTTCTTATTTATGGGATCATTGGCCCTTGGAGTTGGTGGTGCAGCAGGCGCTACCGTATTGGCACAGGCAATCAGTGCTGTGCTTGGTTTTATCTACATAGCGAAAGAATATCCGCAGCTTCGTTTTGGAAAAAAAGAGTGGAAGGCAGAGCGCGCATTTGTCCTTGAAATGTTGAAAAATGGACTTAGTATGGCGCTTATGAGTGCAATCTATAATATCGGAAGCGTAGTACTTCAGAGTAGCATCAATGCACTCGGAAGTGTATATATTGCAGCACAGACAGGAGGTCGTCGTCTTGCAGAACTATTCTATGTCCCGGGACTCGCGCTTGGAACAAGCGCGGCAACTTATTCGAGCCAGAATTTCGGAGCAGGAAAAGGTAGTCGAATTAAAAAAGGCATGTGGACGGCGATGCTTTTGTATGGACTTTGGTGGATTGTTGCTGTCATTTTTGTATTCACCGCGGCACCGGCAGCTGTAAAGCTTTTGACGGGAAGCACTGAAAAAGAAGTAATTCGATGTGCGGTACAGTATCTTCGTATCAGCATTCCAATGATTCCGCCGATGGCATTTCTTGTTATCGTAAGAAGTGTACTTCAGGGAATGGGCTATGCGTTCTGGCCACTTTTCTGTAGTGCATTAGAACTGATTGGAAAAATTATATTTGCTTTGTGGATTGTACCAATAGTTGGATATTTGGCAGTCTGCGTTTGCGAGCCAGTCACATGGGTAATTTGTGCGATTGTAATCGCATTCGGAATGCAGGCATATCGCAGCGAGTTTAAAGATAAAAAGTAGGAGAAAATGTAAATGCAGAACGAAAAAAAACAAAGTGAGAAGAATAATGGGACAAGTCCATGGCTAGAGTTGTAGGCGGTTCCTTTGAAGAAAATATTGAGACATCCGAGAGTCGATATTTTTCAGAAGATGAGATTTCTGCACTGAAGCTAGCAGAGGAAAAGAACAATCAGGAGCAGATTCATATGTGTTTTGAGGCAGCACGCACACCAAATTGGAAGACGCAGATTGATTAAAATATTGTACACAAAAACGCCCTCAAAGTAACAACAGAGTACCAAAACAACAGCAAAATGAGAGGAATCCACCCCGGGTTCCTCTTTTTTCTTAAAATTTTCTAAAAAAGGTAAAATCAGGGGACGTAAAACAAAAATAAAGGTGCATAAAAGAATGCGGTATTTTGCTGTACTAATTGTAATAAAACACGAGAGCAAAGAAAGGGGAACCAAATGGGCAAGAACAACACAACCAAAAGCGTGCCGAAAAACAAGCAGCCACTTGCACAAAGAGTGAAAAAAGAAGTACAGCATAGCTGGCCGATGTATGTTATGCTTCTTCCAGCGGTTATTCTGGCATTGATTTTCAATTATGCACCGATGGGTGGTCTGATCATGGCATTCCAGAATTACAAGCCGTGGCTGGGCATTACGGGTTCCGAGTTCGTAGGTCTGGACAACTTCAAGCAGATCTTTGAATTCAGAGAATCCTATCAGGCAATCATAAACACATTCATCATCGCAGTATCAAAGATGGTACTCGGACTGATCTTTCCGATTATCGTCGCATTGCTTCTGAATGAAGTACATAACATGGGTCTCAAGAAAGGCATCCAGACACTTGTTTATCTGCCACACTTCCTTTCATGGGTAACCGTAGCCGGAATGCTTCGTGATATCCTTGGTATGGACGGTATCGTAAACATGTTTTTACAGAAGGTTTTCGGAATGAACCCGATCTTCTTCCTAGGAAATGCCGGAATGTTCCGCCAGATCGTCGTTATCTCCGATCTGTGGAAGGGCTTCGGATTTGGAATGATCGTTTACCTAGCGGCAATTTCCAACATTGATCAAAGCTTATATGAAGCCGCAGAGATTGACGGTGCAGGTCGTTGGAAGCAAACACTTTACGTAACAATCCCGTGTATCCTTCCGATGGTAATCGTTATGGCAACACTTAGCCTTGGAAACGTATTAAATGCCGGATTCGATCAGATCTTCAACCTGTATTCACCACTGACTTACAGCACAGGTGACATCATTGATACTTATGTATACCGTCAGTCACTTGTCAATGGACAGTATAGCTTCGGTACCGCAGTTGGATTATTCAAATCGGGTGTCAGCCTATTCTTAACCGCAGTTGCGTACAAGCTGGCATACAAATTTGCCGGTTACCGGATATTCTAAGAAAGGGGGAACGATCATGCGCAAGGCATCTGTTAGCAGAAAAATGTTTCAAATAGAGAACCTTTTGCAGCGCACTTGTGTTTTGCAAAGGGTTCTTTTATAATGGGACGAAGAAGTGGGAAGAAAAAAGTAGTAATGAACTTATAGTAACAATCAAAATACAAGAATAATGATTTTACAAAGAAGATGTAAGAACAAAACACAGGAGGTCAAAATGGAAGAGGCAAAGGTACTTGGAAGTATTGATATTACGGCAGCAGGTGGAGGAAAATGTCTGCTTGGTGATCTTGATGGAGATGGTCGAATGGAGCTTGTTGTGGTTCAGGCGGACAATGATATTGATGATCGCTATGTGCCACATCAGGTTACAGGTGTGACTGCATATCGTTTGACAGGAGAAATGCTCTGGCAGACAGGAGAGTGCCATGAAAAATGTGGAAATTTTGGATCGGATTTCCCAGCCCAGGTGTATGACATTGATGCAGATGGAAAGGCAGAAATTCTTTGTGTGATGAATCAGGAATTTCTGATTTTGGATGGAATGACAGGCAACGTAAAATGCCGTCATCCATTGCCAGATGAGCAGGCGCATGATTGTATTATTCTTGCGGATTTGACTGGAAAAGGACGTCCAACAGATATTATTTTGAAGGATCGCTATCGCAAAATGTGGGCGCTTGATTCTGAGTGGAATTTGCTCTGGACACACGAGGGCAACACTGGACATTTCCCATGGACAGCCGATGTGAATGGTGATGGCTATGAAGAGGTGATGGCTGGATACGATTTGCTTGATCATAATGGAAAATTGATTTGGTCCTGTCATGATTTGGAGGATCATGCAGACTGTCTGTGGACAGGTGATGTGACAGGAAGCGGCAATGTGCAGATTGCAGTCGGTGGAAGTGTAACTTGCCTGTACAGTGCAGATGGCAAAGAAATTTGGCGTTATGATGGCTCAATCGAGTCGCAGCATATTGCATTCGGCAAATTTTGCCCAGAGCTTCCTGGACTTCAGGTGGCAGGTTTGGATCGTATCCGAAGAGGTGACGGATATAAAGGACAGTGGGATGGAAAAGATGGCATGTTTTTGCTTGATTGCAATGGCCATGAGCTTTGGAAGGAAGATCGAAAAACAAAAGGCTGGCTGACAATTGTGGATGCACTGTATGGATGGAATGGAGAAGATCGCGATTATATACTGGCATATCGAAGAGGCGGCGGAGAATTACCCGCACTCTATGATGGACATATGCAAAAGGTAGTTACATTCCCACATGATGGTTATGTCATTCATGCAGATCTGTTTGGCAGAGGAAAAGAGGATGTAATCGTGTATGATAAAAATACCGCGTGGATTTGCAGCGGCACTCCATATGATTTATCACAGGCACCATCTGGCAAGCCGATTCCACAGACGAAGCGTCTTTATTCTTCGACCTTATATCCAGGAGGCGTGTGCACGCGAAAGACGGACAGCGACAAAGAATAATAAAAAGAATGATTACAAATATGGAAAAATGACAGAAAAGAATAATAAAAAATAATAGCAGAATAGATTCAAGATATGAAAGACAGGAAAGGAAACTAGAAAATCATGATTCAAAGAAGTGAATATCGTGGCTGCGTAAAGGCAGACATTTTAAAGGAAGACTGGCAGGCAGCACTTGCTCAGGCAAGGACACTTGTGCAGGAGCAAAAGGAGCAGGACAAGGTACTGACTGTTTGTCTGTATCAGCATAAAAATATGCTGTTTTTGTACATGGAAACCCTGCAGGATGGCATTTGCCCAGAAACACTTCTTGCACCGCTTGCGCCGTATCTGGAGCAGTGGCCAGAGGAAGATGGATTAACACCGTGGGCACCGATGTATCACATTTATCATCACAGCATTCCGGGTGATGTTTCCGAGTGGATAAAGGAGCGTGCCACAAATGAAAAGCGCATTGGCCGCATCGCATTTTTAAAGCCAGAAAAGCTGTTTTCTTATACGTATTGGCATTATGCAATCGTTCAGGAAGGTCTGCTCAAAGGAGATAAGTATCAGTATATTTCCCTGCATGAAAATGTATTGTTTTCTTATTTTGAGGAGCCGCGTCATAACGTAAACATCACTGGAAAAGAGGAAGAGTCAAAGGTAATTGACGGCTGGATGGCAGTTGATCCAGAGAGTCATTTTGATCGTGAAAAGGCTTGTGGAAATAACTTCCTCGTGATTGATCCGGTTTTGATGGTATAAGTACAAAAAGAAAAATGACAGCTTTCTTTCTCACTCTTGACGTTTCTTTCTCACTTTTATATAATAAGAGAAAGAAATGCCGAGAGAAAAAAGCAAGAAAGGATGGTGTAAATATGATTTCTTTTGAGAATCAAAATATTGAGTTTAAGCAGGAATATGTTTCAGATATTCGTAAGGAAGTAATTGGATTTGCCAATGCAGATGGCGGTGTCGTATATGTCGGTATCCGTAAGGATGGAGTAGTAATTGGCGTGGAAGATCCTGATTCTGTAATGCTTCAAATTGTAAATTCATTAAAAGATTCGATTGCACCAGATGTAATGCCATTTGTGAAAGTGCAGACGGAACAGTTGGAAGGAAAACAGGTTGTTGAAATTTATGTGACAACTGGAACAAATCGTCCCTATTATCTTAGAGAAAAAGGGTTGAAGCCAAGCGGTGTTTATGTGCGCAAAGGAAGTTCAACTCAACCGATGACAGAAGAGGGAATTCGTGAGATGATTATTCAGAACAGCGGAAGATCCTTTGAAGCATGCAGGAGTATGAATCAGGAATTAACATTTAAAGAATTTACGGCACAAATGCAGGCGCGGTCGATTGCGATAGGTCCCGCCCAGATGAAAACATTGAAGCTAATAGGGGAAGATGGATTATATACCAATTTGGCATTGCTACTTTCTGATCAATGTGAAACGACAATAAAAGTGGCATTGTTTCAAGGAATTGATAAAGAAATCTTTCGGGATCGAAAAGAATTTTCAGGATCAATTTTAAAGCAGTTGGAAGATGTGTATGAATTTATTGATCTTGTTAATAAGACAAAAGCCAGCTTTTCAGGACTCAATCGAACCGATAAGAGGGATTATCCAGAAGAAGCGGTAAGAGAAACGCTGCTAAATAGTGTTGTACATCGAGATTATTCGTTTAGTGGCAGCAATCTGATTAACATTTATGAGGATCGAATGGAATTTGTTTCACTTGGAGGATTGGTTTCCGGCCTTGAATTAAAATCAATTTTTCTTGGTGTTTCGCAATCAAGAAATCCGAATCTGGCAGCTTGTTTTTATCGGATGCGATTGATTGAAAGCTATGGAACGGGAATTGGAAAGATTCAAAGAGTCTATAAAGGTGAACCAATGCAACCAGAATTTGAAACTGCCAAAGGAGTTTTTCGTGTGACACTTCCAAATCGAAATGAGACAGAAAAGTTGGGGAGAGAGTTTGCTCAGGCAGAGTTGCCGAAGACGAAAAAAACTTCGGATAAGCAGCAACAAAAAGTACTTGATTTTGTCAGTGAAAATGGAAAAATAACTAGAAAACAAGTTGAGGAATTAGTTGGTTCTGGTTCAACAAAAGCATTCAAGTTGATCAAGGAATTGTGTGAAAAAGGACAAATGAAGGCTCAGGGAGCTGGGAAGCACAGCTATTATGTATTAGTATAAGAACAAAGAAAGATGGCCATTAAATAGTGATAACCTCAATAGTTAGTTGAAAGGGAAATAGAGTATTATGAGTAACAACAATGAATACGAGCTTCTTGCCCAGCAGCTTCAGGCATTAATTGAAGGAGAACCGGATCTGATTGCGAATCTGTCCAATGTATCCGCTGCGATCAATGAAGCACTGGGCAATATTAACTGGGCTGGGTTTTATCTGGTGAAGGATGGAATGCTTGTATTAGGACCATTTCAGGGAAAGCCAGCATGCATCCGCATTCCATTTGGCAAGGGCGTATGCGGAACGGCAGCGCAGAAGGATCAGATACAGCTCGTAAAAGATGTGCATGAATTTCCGGGGCATATCGCGTGTGACAGTGCATCGCGCTCGGAGATTGTCATTCCCATTCATGACAAAAACGGTGCTGTGGCAGCAGTACTCGATATCGACAGTCCATATTTGGCGCGTTTTGATGAAAACGATCAGGCAGGACTGGAGCATTGTGTGAAGATTCTGGAAAAATATTTGGTGTTCTAAGAGACCATATCTGCTATTCTGCGACAATTCAGCATATCAAAAGGAGTATTTTATTATGCGATGCCTTCTAGTGGCAATTAATTCAAAATATATTCATTCCAACCCGGCCGTTTACCTGCTTCGCGAGTGTGCGCTGCGCGATTTGCAGCAAAAGCAGATAGATGACGTAGAGGTGGAGTTAGCGGAGTACACGATCAACCATCATGCATCTGAAATCTTTGATGATATCTATCTGCATCATGCTGATCTTGTCTGTTTTTCCTGTTATATCTGGAATATCGAATATGTAAGACAGTTGGTGCGAAACTTAAAAAATCTTTGCCCAAATGTTAAGATTTGGGTCGGTGGACCAGAGGTTTCTTATGACTGCGAAAGCTTTCTTCGGTCGCTTCCGCAGGTGGATGGAATCTTGTACGGAGAAGGGGAGAGAAGCTTTCCGGCGTTGTTGGAATACTATGCAGCGCGCGAAAAAGATGCAAAATGGGAAGAACAAAGCATGCAGGAGGAAACTGGTCAGACAAAAGAGATGCAGCGATTGTCTGAGACGTTCCCTAACGGCGCTGCTTGGCTAGATGAAAACGGCGTCTTTCACCAGACTAGCCCACAGCCACTCACACCGATGGATGAGCTGCCATTTATCTATGAGGAGGCAGGCCGGATGGAGGACTTTCAGAATCGAATTATCTATTACGAGACGAGCAGAGGCTGTCCATTTTCCTGTAGCTATTGCTTGTCCTCAATTGATAAAAAGCTTCGCTTTCGCCCGCTTGATACAGTAAAAAAAGAGCTTGCCTTCTTTTTGGAGCAGCGCGTACCGCAGGTTAAATTTGTGGATCGTACTTTTAACTGCAAAAAATCCCACGCGATGGCAATCTGGCAGTTTATCCACGATCATGACAACGGTGTGACGAATTTCCATTTTGAGATCGCAGCAGATATTCTCGACGAGGAAGAGATTGCCCTTTTGCGCACGATGCGTCCGGGGCTTGTGCAGCTTGAGATCGGTGTGCAGACTGCAAATCCGGACACGATTCATGCGATCAATCGAAAGATGGATCTGGCGCGTGTGGCACAGGTGACAGAGACGATTCGCCAGGCGCACAACATTCATCAGCACCTTGATCTGATTGCGGGACTGCCACTAGAAGATTATGAAAGCTTTGGTCATTCCTTTGATGTGGTGTATCAGATGAAGCCAAGTCAGCTGCAATTAGGCTTCTTGAAAGTATTAAAGGGTTCCCCGATGCAGGAGCAAGCAAAGCTTTATGGAATTTTGTCGCAGGCCGAGCCACCGTATGAAGTGTTAAAAACGCCGTGGCTGTCCTACGATGACATTATTCGCCTAAAAGGCTTAGAGGAGATGGTCGAGATCTACTATAACAGCGGCCAGTTTCTTCATACGATTGACATTTTGCTAGGCCAGTTTGATCGTCCATTCACTCTTTTTGAAGCACTGTCCGATGAGTATCGCGCCCGTAAAATGCATGAGAAAAAGCACAGCAGAGAGGCACAGTATCAGTTTATCCGTGAATTTGCTGCCGCGCGAACCACACTCGACGACACGCTTGTACGGCAGGTGCTGACACTTGACTATTATCTGCGCGATTATGCAAGAAAGCGCCCATCCTTTGCGCTGGAGCAGGATTCTTATAAGGAAGAAATCCGTGCGGTTTGTCTGAAAGCGTTTCCGGACCGCTCCTATAAGGATGTCATTCGTGATTATCATATTGAAGTTTTTGTGCCACCATTTACAGATGAAAAGCAGTTTGTTTTATTTGATTATCAGCATCGCGATCCGCTTGACCAGAATGCGACGATTCGCGTGCTACTATAAATGAAGGATAGAATTAAAGAAAATGGTATTGCATATGCATTGGTTTTGGAGTAAAGAATAAAATAAGTGAGACTGGATGCTGCTTCATAGGAAGTAGCATCCAGCCTTTTATTAATATTTTTATTGGCAAAAACAATAAAAACAAATAAGGATATGTGGACTTATTGCCGATAATGTAGTATACTAACCATAGTAAGTGCAATTTTTGAATTATGACAATGAAAAGTCCATAGAATGTGATTTTCATCGTGTGAAAGGAGGATGGCAGATGCGATACGTTTCAGTTGCTGAGATGGCAAAAAAATGGGATGTATCTGAACGTAGTGTAAGAAATTATTGTGCCCATGGGCGTGTACCGGGAGCATTTCTTACAGGAAAGACATGGAACATTCCAGAAAACGCAGAAAAGCCAGAGCGTTCTAATAAGAAGAAAGAAAAGCCGACGACACTGCTAGATATTTTGCTGGATGAGAAGGCAAATAAATATTCCGGAGGTATTTATCATAAAACACAGATTGATCTAACATATAATTCAAACCATATGGAAGGCAGTCGGTTGACCCACGATCAGACCCGGTATATATTCGAAACGAACACCATTGGCATAGAAAAAGAAGTGCTTAATGTAGATGATGTGATTGAAACGGCAAACCATTTCCGGTGTATTGATCTGATTATTGATCATGCAAAAGCAACATTGACGGAAAATTTCATTAAGAAGCTACATCTGATTTTGAAAAATGGCACCAGTGATTCCAGAAAGGATTGGTTTGTTGTCGGTGATTACAAGAAACTGCCAAATGAAGTCGGCGGTATGGAGACTGCACTTCCAGAAGAAGTTGCGGATAGAATGAAGCAATTACTGTCAGAGTACAATAATAAGGAAGAAAAGACCTTTGAAGATATTCTAGATTTTCATGTAAGGTTTGAACGTATCCATCCATTTCAGGATGGTAATGGTCGTGTGGGACGATTGATTATGTTCAAAGAATGTCTAAAATACAATATTGTTCCGTTCATTATTGAGGATAATTTGAAAATGTTTTATTATCGGGGATTGAAAGAATGGGATACTGAAAAAGGGTATCTGACAGACACTTGCTTGACCGCGCAAGATCGATATAAGGCATATTTGGATTATTTTAGAATCACATATTAACATATTAAGCGAGAAAAAATAAGGATTATGTGAAAGTGAGGCGATGAGTGTGTTAATGAATACATCTGAGTATCTCTCTATTATTGAAAATATTAAGAGCGAAATTAGAACTGCACAATACCGTGCAGCAGTTCATGCGAACGCAGATATGCTGCTCCTTTATCATGATATAGGATGTGTGATTAATGAGCATAAATCATGGGGCAACAAGTTTATTGACAATCTTGCCACTGATATTAAGATCGCCTTTCCGGAGAATAAAGGATATTCCGTTCGAAATTTAAAATATATGGCAAAATTTGCCGAGACTTATCCAGATCGAGAATTTGTGCAGACAGTGTCTGCACAAATTCCGTGGTCCCATAATATTGCAATATTGGAAAAAATCAAAGATCCACAACAGCGTATATGGTACATTGAAAAAACGGCCGAAAATGGATGGTCCCACAATGTTTTGATTCATCAAATCGAAAGTGGTTTGTATCAGCGTCAGGTTCTGGCAAATAAAATTACAAATTTCGAACATCGTCTACCATCTCCACAGAGTGAGCTTGCGGTGCAGACCATGAAAGATCCGTATGTCTTTGATTTTATTCCTTTTAGGGAAGACATGCTCGAGCGAGATATTGAGCAGGCACTGGTTCGGGATGTCACAAAGCTTCTTCTGGAGCTTGGAACGGGCTTTGCATTTTTGGGGAATCAGTATCACCTAAAGGCTGCCGGAATTTTGTTGACTTAATATCAGGGTAGTATATTTTTTGCAAGATACGACTTCCGATAAATTCGGACTATGAGAAACTTTCATGTGAGACGATATGAAAGCAGTTCATGCGAACGCAGATATGCTGCTCCTTTATCATGATATAGGATGTGTGATTAATGAGCATAAATCATGGGGCAACAAGTTTATTGACAATCTTGCCACTGATATTAAGATCGCCTTTCCGGAGAATAAAGGATATTCCGTTCGAAATTTAAAATATATGGCAAAATTTGCCGAGACTTATCCAGATCGAGAATTTGTGCAGACAGTGTCTGCACAAATTCCGTGGTCCCATAATATTGCAATATTGGAAAAAATCAAAGATCCACAACAGCGTATATGGTACATTGAAAAAACGGCCGAAAATGGATGGTCCCACAATGTTTTGATTCATCAAATCGAAAGTGGTTTGTATCAGCGTCAGGTTCTGGCAAATAAAATTACAAATTTCGAACATCGTCTACCATCTCCACAGAGTGAGCTTGCGGTGCAGACCATGAAAGATCCGTATGTCTTTGATTTTATTCCTTTTAGGGAAGACATGCTCGAGCGAGATATTGAGCAGGCACTGGTTCGGGATGTCACAAAGCTTCTTCTGGAGCTTGGAACGGGCTTTGCATTTTTGGGGAATCAGTATCACCTAAAGGCTGCCGGAATTTTGTTGACTTAATATCAGGGTAGTATATTTTTTGCAAGATACGACTTCCGATAAATTCGGACTATGAGAAACTTTCATGTGAGACGATATGAAAGCTTCCTGTATACTTTAAATAGGTCAAGAGATTGACGAAAAAAATACCTCA
>CAVCXB010000077.1:0-14424 GCA_963605535.1 Wujia chipingensis | reverse complement strand
TATTTTACTTATTTACACCCTTATCAGCATCTGTTGTGATGTTTTTCTCCAAAATTACACATAATATTGCCGCTGCACCTCAAACATTTTTGCATAGCTTCCTGCCTTCTTTAAGAGTTCTTCGTGTGTACCTTCCTCTGCAATCCGTCCATCCTCCATCAAAAAGATACGATCGCAGAAGCGTGTACTTGCCAGACGATGTGAAATAAAAATCGATGTCTTATGTGCAGACAACTGATTATACTTTTCATAAATATTGCTCTCGGCAATCGGATCGAGTGCCGCAGTCGGCTCATCCAAAAGAAGAATCGGTGCATTCTTATATAATGCTCGCGCCAATAACAACTTCTGTGACTGACCACCTGACAGATTCACAGCGCCCTCTTCTAGCTCCTGTACCAGCTTCGTGTTCTCCTTTTCCTTAAGGGAAGACACCCACTCAGCCAGATCGGCCTGCTCCAAACACTGGGCAAAATAAGCCTCATCAACTTGCCCATCCCAGACAATATTGTCCTTTATCGAAACTGGAAAGATATGCAGCTCCTGAAAGACAGTGGAAAATAGTTTATAGCATTCCGTTCGCTCCATTGATGTGATATCGACACCATTAATCCGAATATGACCACTAGTTGGACGAATTAATCCGCACAGAAGCTTAATCAGCGTACTCTTTCCTGCGCCTTTCATGCCGACCAGCCCAATCTTCTCTCCCGCTTTTATCTGGAAGGACAATTCTTTTAAGGTATCTTTTTCATTATTTGGATAGCGATAGCTGACACAATCAAACTCGATCTCACACGGATCGCCCTTCTTTAAGACATCCGCTGCGCAAACCCATCCACCAGATAGTACCGACTGTCCTTGTTCCTCTTCACGGCTGTCCGTATCAAGGAAGGTTCGAACACATGAAAGATCACCATTTACTTTCCACACGCGCTGCAAAAGTCCTGTCACCTGGCGCACCCAAGCGGTAAATCCAGTTGCAGCACCAATATACAGCACATATTCGGCGATAGTAATTTTCCCCTGCATGGCAAATGCAGTAAGGCACAGATATACAACGGCATCGGCGGCAAATGACAGCACAGTTCCAATCGAGTCCGAGATAAAATTCCACTTTGCAATATGACCATACTCACGATTCAATTTTTTGTTATAAATATTGTAATAGTGATTAACCCACGGATGCATCTGATAAAGGCGTACATCCTTGCCCTTTGCGACATCCGACATCTCACTTGACAGCCCAAGCAAACGACTCACGTTCTCACCAAAATAATCATTGCGCTTCTGTCGTATCTTTTCGCCAAAGCCTGATGTCAGAAAGCTCACGACCGTCGCCGCACTCAAAAGAAGGATCACCCAAAATGGAAGCTTTGACAACACCGCAAGATACACGACCACACCTGCCACTGCGGAAAAGAAAGCAACCGTATTCTCACCTGCATTGACCAAAAATCCTGTGTTGGACCAGATACGCTGCGATGCCTGGCTCAGGCTTTGCATTACCTTTTTGTCGCCAAGCATGTCATAGCTGCAATCCATCAAATGGTCATTCAGCATATCCGTCAGCTTCATGCGCACATATGCCGACTCCGCGCTCACGATTCCTTTGCCGTACTGATTCACCAGCGACAACACGACTAACAGTCCTCCGAGAACGGCTGCCTGTGTAAATAGCTGTGTCCGGTTTGCACTCTCCTCGATTGCACGCACGATCAAATTTGGAAAACAAATCCCGATATACGGAATGATAACCTCGAGCGGAATACGCAACAGCACAAACACAAAGGAGGCTTTCGATGCCTGCCGCATCACAGATACGAGAAAGCGGATGTTGCCTGTCAATTTGTACTTTTTCAATTCTTTCCCCTGCCTTTCCACAATCTTTTGACTCCTACTTCAAAATATTTAAAATATACAAAGTATCCTCAAATATCTAAGGACTTGTCCAAAGAAATCTAAAAAAACACCTAAGGAGCCTTCTTAGTTTTTAAGTATAATGGATTCAGCTGGCAAAAGTAAATATCATTTTCATAGGTTTTGTGTTATTTTCACAGTTTTGTCTCTATTTAATCGTATTTTTTATCTTTTATATGATGTGGTAAATTTCTTTTTGTCTCTTGCTTTCGTTATTTATACTAATCTCAACAAAAAAACAATTGCATGCCTTGTAGCATTTTTACATTTTCTATTTTCTTTCAAGCAAAAGTCAGTCACACAATGCAGTTATACCATGTGACTGACTTCTTTCGACCCTATAAATTAATGAGCATTTCTATCTCTTCTACACCATTGGCATCTTATTCTAATCACATTCTAACCATTCTATTCATTCTTGTCAAGTTTTGATTAGAATATGATTAGAATAATCTTTTTCCTTCAAAAAATACTCGATTGAACTATGAATTCAATGACAAGCAATACAAAATATGCTATCATAATGATATCAAAAGATTTTTCAGGAATGACTTGAAAGGGGTGCATCATAAAATGACTAAATTCGTTAATCCAGATAATTTAGCGTTCCAAACAGCGCTAAACGCACAAATTTATGTTGACAAAAGTGAATTGCTCCAATATACAAACAGCGTTTTGTCATCCACTGATGCCTATATTTGTAATAGCCGTCCACGCCGCTTTGGAAAATCAATTACGGCAAACATGCTTGTTGCCTATTACAGCAAAGGCTGTGATTCCGAAACCATGTTTTCCAACTTAAAAGTCAGTAAATCAATTGATTTCAAAAAACACTTGAATCAGCATAATGTGATCCACTTTGATATCCAATGGTGTATTGAGCCCGCTGGTGGACCAGAACATGTTGTTTCGTATATTTCCAAACAAACGATTACTGAATTGCGTGAATACTATCCTGGCATATTGGATGACGATATCGTATCGTTACCAGAAGCATTATTTGATATTAACGTGAAAACTGGAAATCAATTTATCATTATCATTGATGAGTGGGATGTTTTGATTCGAGATGAAGCATCCGACCTTAAAATTCAAGAGCAATATATCAATTTTTTGAGAGGCTTGTTTAAAGGTGCAGCTCCGACAAGATATATTCAGTTGGCCTATTTAACTGGAATACTGCCCATTAAGCGTGAAAAAACACAATCTGCCTTAAATAACTTTAGAGAGTTTACGATGGTTTCTCCCAAAAATTTTGCAAAGTACATTGGATTTACAGAGGAAGAAGTTCAAAACCTGTGTACTACATATGATTGCGATTTTCAAGAAGTCAAGCGTTGGTATGATGGCTATTTACTTGGAAATTATCAGGTCTACAATCCCAGAGCAGTCGTCGAAGTGCTTCTTTGCAAACAATTTCAAAGCTATTGGTCCGAAACAGCTTCTTACGAAACCATTGTCCCTTTAATCAACATGGACTATATCGGACTAAAAACAGCCCTGATTGAAATGCTCTCTGGCGCTTCTGTTAAAGTCAACACAATCACTTTCCAAAACGATACGATCAATATTCGAAACAAAGATGATGTATTGACTTATCTAATTCATCTAGGCTATCTTGGATACGATCAGACTCGGCATACAGCCTTTGTGCCAAACGAGGAAATCCGCCAAGAACTTATGGTTGCAGTTGAAGATCGCTCATGGGACGAAATGCTTTCCTTCCAGAAGGAATCTGAAATGCTGCTAAATGCCACTTTGGACTTGGATGGCGATTCTGTAGCAAAACAGCTTGAAAAAATCCATAACGATTATGCTTCTGTAATCCAATACAACAACGAAAACTCACTAAGCAGCGTTTTGGCAATCGCTTATTTAAGTGCAATTACCTATTATTTTAAACCAGTGAGAGAACTCCCAACTGGTCGTGGTTTTGCCGATTTTGTGTTTATTCCAAAACCAGAATATCGAAATGATTATCCTGCTTTGGTTGTCGAATTAAAATGGAACAAAAATGTACAAACCGCATTGCAGCAAATCAAAGAGAAAAAATATCCAGATTCAATCTCTACCTACACTGGTGAAATTTTGCTTGTCGCAATTAACTATGATAAGCAAAAGAACCATCAATGTCTAATTGAAAAATATCAAAAAGAAGAATTCGAATAAAGAGAGAGGACGGCGGCTAATCACCATCGTCCTCTTCCATTATTATTGGTATTTTATTCTAATCATATTCTAACCATTCTACTCATTCTTACCAAATTTTAATTTGAATATGGTTAGAATTATAATTACAGGTTTGCTCTAATTTCCTTCGGACGGAAGCCACCCTCTGCTAATGCAGCGATGATCTCCTTCTTATGGCTCTCGCCAAAGCTCTCCATGGTGATCTTTAACTCTACTGCAGCACTTCTGTTTGTGGTAACAAACTGGTTGTGATCAAGCTTGATGATGTTGCCCTTTACCTGTGCGATCAAAGAAGCAACCTTTGCCAGCTCGCCCGGCTTATCCGGAAGCAGACAGGATACGGAGAAGATTCGACCTCTCTGAATTAAACCATGCTGTACAACAGAGGACATAGTGATGACATCCATGTTACCACCACTTAAGATGGAAACGATCTTCTTGTTCTTTACATCCAGATGCTTGAGTGCAGCAACGGTCAGAAGACCGGAGTTCTCCACTACCATCTTGTGATTCTCGATCATATCAAGGAATGCACCGATCAGTTCCTCATCCGGTACGGTGATGATCTCATCTACATTTGCCTTGATGTACGGGAACAGCTTATCGCCTGGGGTACGCACTGCGGTACCATCTGCGATGGTGTTTACGCTTGGCAGGCTCACGATGTGGTCAGCCTTTAAGGACTCCTGCATGCAGTTTGCGCCCTCTGGCTCAACACCGATGATCTGGATCTTCGGATTGAGCATCTTTGCTAACGTGGAAACACCGGTACACAGTCCGCCGCCACCGATTGGGCAAAGAATATAGTCAACGGTTGGAAGCTCCTTGATGATCTCCATTGCGATACTTCCCTGTCCACATGCAACATCGAGGTCATTGAAAGCATGGATGAAAGTATATCCATTCTCCTCTGCTAACTTCATTGCATGCTCACATGCATCGTCGTATACATCTCCGTACAGAACAACCTCTGCGCCATAGCTCTTGGTGCGGTTGATCTTAATCAGTGGTGTGCTGGTTGGCATAACGATAACTGCCTTTGCGTGATACAGCTTTGCTGCATAGGCAACGCCCTGTGCATGGTTTCCTGCGGATGCGGTGATGATACCCTTTGCGCGTTCGTCCTCACTTAATGTAGAAATCTTATAATATGCACCTCTTACCTTGTAAGCTCCGGTGTACTGCATATTCTCAGGCTTAAAATAGACCTTATTTCCAGTCTGATTTGAAAAATACTCGCTGTACTTTAATTTTGTCTCCAGTGTAACACGGCTGACGATCTCACTGGCTTCCTCAAATTTTTCTAATGTCAATTCTTCCATTTTCTTATGCCTTTCTTTTTGCTTGTTATGCGTTACTTGTTGCATTTTCTTTACTATATTGCATTTGCTGCTTTTGGCTGTACATTCCCTGTTCGAGCTTAGGGACTTTACTGCTCAGATGATGTGTCCTTGCGGTCAAACAGTGCGGTGACAAACTGCTCGGAATTAAACTTCTGCAAATCGTCAATGCGCTCGCCGACACCGATATACTTAACCGGAATGCCAAGCTCAGACTGGATCGCAACTGCGATTCCACCCTTTGCGGTTCCATCCATTTTGGTTAAGATAATACCACTAATATCAGCTACCTCCATAAACTGCTTTGCCTGAGAAAGCGCATTCTGACCAGTCGTTCCATCGAGAACCAGAAGGGTCTCTCTGTAGGCCTCCGGGTATTCCTTGTCGATGATACGGTTAATCTTTTTTAACTCTTCCATCAGGTTCTTCTTGTTATGAAGACGGCCGGCGGTATCACAGATCAATACATCGGTATTTCTAGCCTTCGCTGCCTGAACGGCATCAAAGATAACGGCTGCCGGGTCGGAACCCTCCTTGTGGGAAATGACGCCGACACCTGCGCGTTTTCCCCACTCCTCCAACTGGTCAATCGCCGCAGCACGGAAGGTATCAGCTGCTGCTAAGAGCACACTGTTTCCCTCTGCCTTTAACTGATCCGCCAGTTTTCCGATGGATGTGGTTTTTCCAACGCCATTTACACCGATGACGAGCACAACGGACTTTCTGCGTTCAAACTCGTAGGCATTTTCGCCCAAATCCATCTGACGGCGGATGCTGTCGATTAAGACCTCCTTGCACTCCTGAGGCTCCTTCAAATGAAGTTCCTTTACCTTCTGCTTCATATCGGCTAAGATCTTCTCAGTCGCATCGACACCCAGATCGCCCATGATCAAGATTTCCTCAATCTCTTCGTAGAAATCATCGTCAATGTCCGTGAAGCCTCTGAAAACAGAGTCAATTCCAGAAACGATGCTGTTTCTTGTCTTTGTCAGACCTTCCTTTAAGCGGGCAAAAAATCCTTTTTTCTTTTCTTCCATAGTCCACCTCTATCTATTATTTATCAAGATCTTTTTCGATCAGGTTGACGCTGACCAGCGTGGAGACACCCTTCTCCTGCATCGTGATACCGTACAGACGGTCTGCCGATGTCATGGTGCCGCGTCGGTGCGTGATTACGATAAACTGGGTATTTGCCGTCAGCTTATGCAGGTAATTGGCAAAACGGCCTACATTGGAATCATCGAGTGCGGCCTCAATCTCATCAAGAAGACAGAATGGAGACGGCTTTAGATTCTGGATGGCAAACATCAGCGCAATCGCCGTGAGTGCCTTCTCACCGCCGGAAAGCTGCATCATATTTTGAAGCTTCTTGCCTGGCGGCTGTGAGATGATGCGAATACCAGCCTCGATGACATCCTCGTCCTCGACTAATTCAAGTGTACCCTTTCCGCCTCCGAAAAGCTCTTTGAATACGCGATCAAACTCGACGCGAATCTCCTCAAACTTTTCCTTAAACTGCTTTCGCATACCCTCATCCAGTTCCTCGATGACCTTCTGTAAAGTCTTCTCGGACTCGATCAGATCCTCATACTGCGTCTTCATAAAGGTATAGCGCTCAGATACTTCTTTAAACTCATCAATCGCACTGACGTTGACGTTTCCAAGTCCACGGATGTTCTTTTTGAGCTCATTGATATGCTCCTTGAGTTCGCTAAGCGGTCGCTCACTCTTTGCTGCTGCCTTGGCATCGCTTGGGCGAAGCTCATACTCCTCCCACAGATACTCTGCCAACTCATCAAGGCGATCCTCGAAGCGTTCCTTTTGGTTGTTCATGCGAAGCAAATCGCGGTCAAGTGCAGACAATCTCGCGGAGAGTTCCTCGCGTTTTGCAAAGAATCCCTTTAATGACTCGTTT
This sequence comes from Wujia chipingensis, assembly GCA_963605535.1. GTDB lineage: Bacteria > Bacillota > Clostridia > Lachnospirales > Lachnospiraceae > Anthropogastromicrobium > Anthropogastromicrobium chipingensis_A. The sequence goes on along the minus strand of CAVCXB010000077.1, from coordinate 7,059 downwards.
GCGCGGTTGCGGTGCTCACTTACCTGTGTCAATTCTGCTTCCTTTTGCTTTTGAGTTTGCTCTAAGCTTTCGATTTGCTTTTGAACCTCGTCGATCTGTGCCGTTTTTTCTGCAACGGCCTCCTCGCACTCGGACAGCGTTTCTTGCAGCTCATCCTGCTCTGCCTTTCGCTTGTCCACTTCTTGTGCCATACGGCGAATATTTTCGAGAATAAACTGCTCCTGTTGCTTAAGCTGTAACTGCTTAGCACTCAAATCGGAAATCTCTTTCGTGAGTGCATCGCGCTGCTTGATCATTTCATCGACAAAGCTCTGGTTACGATCCGCACTGTCTCTGGACTCATCGCCCGCGGACTCCAGTTCCTTGATGGAACCTGCGACCTGTTCGTAGCTGGCCTTGATGCGTTCCAGCTTTCCTTCCTGCAATACAAGTTCATTATTTAAATGCTCGCGATCCTTTACAATCTCCTCGACACGTTTCACTGCTTCTCGCATACGAAGACGGCCTTCGGTCTCCTTTAATGTCAGGCTTTGAATCTCGTTTTGCTGCTTTTGAACCTGCTGCGACAGCGTATTTACCTTCTTTTCGGATTCCTCAAAACGTGCCGACAGCTTTTTTAACTGTTCTGTTTCTTTCTTGATCTTCGTCTCAAGTTCTTCTAACTCTCGGTTTCGCCCAAGAAGGTTGCTGTTATTCTTGAAGGCACCTCCCGTCATGGAACCGCCCGGATTTAACAGCTCGCCCTCAAGGGTGACGATGCGAAGGCTTCTGCGAAACTTTGCTGAGACTTTGAGTCCATGGTCGATCGTATCGACAACCACAATTCTTCCAAGAAGAAATTGCACAAGCTTTTTATAGGTATCTTCTGTCTTGACAAGGCTGCTTGCCAGTCCAATGACACCTGGCTCCTTTAAGGCATCCTTCTGTGCAAATTCGTCGCGCACCGTAATCGCATCAAGTGGAAGGAAGGTTGCTCGTCCGAAGCGTCCCTGCTTTAAATATTCAATCAAACGCTTTGCCGTCTGCTCGGTGTCGGTGACAATATTTTGAATCGCACCGCCGAGTGCCGTCTCGACTGCGGTCTCAAAGCGTTTTTCTACATGAATCAAATCGGCCACAACACCGTGGATACCAGAATTTTGACTACGCACCTCCATGACCTTTCGGATGCTGTTTCCATAACCCTCGTAACGCTCGGCAAGATTACGAAGGGACTCGGCACGCGTCACAGATACCTGATGAAGACGGCGCTGCTCATAATACTCATTTTGCAGCTGCTCTCTTGTCTTTTGCTCAGTCTCAAGTGATGTAACTGCCTCGCGCTGCTTCTCTGAAAGTTCTGCTTTCTGCTTTGAAATCGTCTTGTAGGACTGCTCACTCTCAGTCGCACGTTTCTGCCAGATGGATTCCTCTGTTTTACTCTCTAAGAGTCTTCGGTTCATCTGCGCCTGCTCGGTCTTTGCCTGCTCAAGAAGGGTCTGATACTTTTGCAATTCACCGACAAAGGAAGACTTTTCATTTAATAGGGAAATCATCTTTCCCTGATCGTCCTTTAACGCCTGCTGGTAAGTCGCAAGTCCGTCCTGCACCTGAATGAGAACGCTCTGTGCACCATCTTTCTTAGCAGTTGTATCGTAAATCTCACGGCTGCACTCCTGGCGCTTTTTCTGTTCTTCATTTACCTGCGCACTGTACTCTTCTTGCTCTTTTTCAAGCGTTTCAATACGCTCAGCGGTGTGGGTGCGTCTTAAATATTCGGTATTAATCTGTTCCTTTAATACATTGACTGCGCCCTCTTTCTCCTGACACTTTGTCTGACAGGCTGCAACTTCATCGCGTAGCTGTGTAGTTTGCTCCTCAAGACGATTAAAATCATCCTGCTGATGCTCATACTTTGCCTTTAACGCCTCGCTGCTGCGATTGGTGTCGTTGTAATCTCTTGTCGTGATGGCAAGATTTTTTTCGAGTGCTGAAAAATCACTTTCAAGCTTGCCGCTCTCCACCGCGTAGGCATCGATATCGTACCGCTTTAACTCATCGCGAAGCTTCAAGTATTCCTTTGCTGCCGCTGCCTGGCGCTCCAATGGGCCTACCTGTCTGGACAACTCGGACATGATGTCATTTAAGCGGACCATATTCGCCTGCTCGCTTTCGAGCTTTTTCTTAGCTGCTGCCTTACGGCGCTTGAACTTTACAATACCAGCCGCCTCATCAAAGAGTTCACGGCGATCCTCTGGCTTGCCACTAAGGATCTTATCAATCTGACCCTGTCCGATAATCGAATAACCCTCTTTTCCGATACCCGTATCGTAGAAAAGCTCGGTGACATCCTTTAGGCGGCACAGTGTTCCGTTCAGGCGGTACTCGCTCTCACCGGAGCGATAGATTCGTCTGGACACGGTGACTTCATTGTAATCCAGATTTAGATGCCGGTCGGTGTTGTCAAAGGTAATCGCCACGCTGGCGTAGCCCTGCGGCTTTCGGTTCTGCGTTCCAGAAAAGATAACGTCCTGCATGTTGGCACCGCGAAGCTGCTTAGAGCTTTGTTCTCCGAGTACCCAACGCACCGCATCGGCGACGTTGCTCTTTCCACTTCCGTTTGGTCCGACAATACAGGTGATGCCATTGTGGAACTCAAACAGCGTCTTGTTTGCAAATGACTTAAAGCCTTGCACCTCAATACTTTTTAAATACATAAAAGATTTTTCTCACTTTATTTTTTTATGCGTCTTATGCGTTTGCCTTCTGAAGCATCAGAATGGTCTCATAGGCTGCCAGCTGCTGTGCGCCCTTTTTGGTATGGCCTACGCCGACTCCAAATGCCTTGTCGCCAATCTTTGCCTGCATACGAAACTTCTTGTCGTGGTCTGGTCCCTCTTCTGCAAGAAGTTCATAGGACAATGGCTCGTTAAAGTCTCTCTGCACAATCTCCTGAAGGATAGTTTTGCTATCGTAAAAGAGTTTTTTATTTTCCAAATCGTTTAAGACAAAACGGACAATAAATTCTTTTGCATTAGCAAATCCACCATCCAGATAAATGGCTCCAATCAGAGCTTCCATCGCATCAGAAGTAATGGATGCTCTGAGTCTTCCTCCAGTGGAATCCTCTCCATTTCCAAGGCGAAGGTATTTTCCAAGGGAAATGGCCTCAGCACACATCGCCAGTGACTGTTCACAGACAATGCTTGCACGCAGCTTCGTCAGCTCGCCCTCCGGATATTCCTTATAATTGTGGAACAAAAAATCGCTCGATACAAGCTCGAGTACGGCATCCCCCAAAAATTCCAGACGCTCGTTATCGTGTCTTTTTCCTGCATAATGCTCGTGCGCATATGAGCTGTGCGTCAGGGCAAGTTCTAACAGCTTCGGATCCTGAAACGTATATCCGACTGTTTTTTCCAGTTCACTCATAATTCCTCCTCTAATTAAAACAACCTAAACGAAATAAGCGAAAATTGTGAAACTAACGAAATGAACGAAATGAAAATTGAAAACATAAAAAGTTAGAAATGAAAAGACAGAGCCGCAAGGATTGCCCTCGCAGCTCATGTACCAGTCTTCTTTTTACGCCATCGTATCGTTAATCAGTTCGTACACATCGCCAACGGTTGCCAGATTTTTGTCCTCGAGTTCTTCCTGCGGAACGGTGATTCCCAACTCATCCTCGATTCCCATGATGATCTCAACCGCATCCAATGAATCAGCTCCGAGATCCTCCAGCAATCTCGTATCCATTGTGATTTCGTCCTCCTCGACGTCTAAAACCTCTGCAATGATTTTCTGCAATGTTTCGAATTCCATACAAGCCACCCTTTCTTATACTTTCTTTGTTTTTTGTTTTGATGTTGTTTTTTTTGCTCTTGTTCTTGTTTTTGCTTTCGCTTTAATTTTTTGGTTTGATTTTTGTCTTACACATTCAGACTTTTTTCTATCTTTGCGGCAATGTCTGCCTCAGTAAAGGATACGCACTGCTCGATTGCCGTGGTAACTTCCTTTGCTTTTGAACTACCATGAGCCTTTACAACAAGACCCTTTAATCCCAGAAGCGGCGCTCCGCCGTACTCGCTGGCATCAAATTTTTTGACTACACCCTTCAGTGAAGGCTTTGCAAGAAGACCGCCGATCTTTCCTGCTGTTGTGGACATCATCGCATTCTTGATTTCTTTGATCAGTGCCTTTCCGACGCCCTCGTACAGTTTTAGAATGACGTTTCCGACGAATGCCTCGCACACCAACACATCACATGGTCCATACGGAATCTCGCGTGCCTCAACGTTTCCGATGAAGTTGATGTCTGGACATTCCTTTAACAGCGGATACGTCTCTTTTACGAGTGCGTTTCCCTTCTCCTCCTCGGCACCGATATTGACAATACCGACTCTCGGATTTTTGATGCCCATGACGTTCTCTGCGTAGATGGAACCCATCTTTGCAAACTGGACAAGCTGCTCAGCACGCGCATCTACGTTTGCTCCGCAGTCTACTAAAAGCATCGCTCCGTTTACCGTTGGGATAACCGGTGCAAGCGGCGCTCTCTTTACGCCCTTGATCTTTCCTGCAATCAGCTGACCGCCAACCAATACCGCGCCCGTGCTTCCGCAGGAAACGAATGCATCTGCCTTTTGCTCCTTTACAAGCTTCAGTCCGACAACGAGTGAGGAATCCTTCTTTGTGCGCACAGACTCTACCGGCGGTGCTCCGGTCGGGATCACCTCAGATGCCGGTACGATTTCAAGTCTGGACTTGTCGTACGTCAGTCCTTCAAGTGCTTTGTTCAAGTCGTCTGGACGACCGGTCAGAAGCACTTTTATATTGCTGTTTTTATTAATGGCATCTACCGCACCCTGCACCATACAGGCAGGAGCGTTATCGCCTCCCATACCATCTACTGCTACTGTAATCATTCTTTTTCTTCCATTCTCGTTAATTCACAGGGGAGTTTTTCATCCCAGTATCATGATATACGATTCTGTCATAGAAATCAACCACTTTTTATGAAGTCTCCACGCCCATGCGGTGCATCGCTCCTATGGACGTGGTACTCTGCCAGATTTGATAGATAAAAAAAGAGGCATACAGTCTGAAAACTGTACGCCCCTTAAATTTTTTTAATTAGTCCTCAACAGAAACGATCTCTCTCTTGTTGTAAGAACCACAAGCCTTGCAAACTCTATGCGGCATCATAAGAGCACCACACTTGCTGCACTTTACCAGGTTAACAGCACCCATCTTCCAGTTTGCTCTACGCTTATCTCTTCTAGCCTTAGAAGTTTTATTCTTTGGACAAATAGACATGTTTTTACACCTCCTTTAATACTTAAGCTTTCACAGCCTGCCATACACATCCTGGCAGGCAGGATGTGACTACTGTATCAGGAATCCGTGCGATTATTCTGAGCGAATATCTCACGGATAATCGACATTCTGGGATCTAATTCTGTTCGATCGCAGTTGCAGGTCTGGCGATTCCAGTTTACTCCACACTTTGGGCATACACCCTTGCAGTCCTCTTTGCAGAGCACCTTGTCCGGAATATCTGTCATCATCTCATCCCAAACCATACCATCTACGTCCAGATGATACCCGTCAATGTAGGATTGCTCATCCAACTGTGCGATACGCTCCTGAGCCGACGCATTGGCATCCACGTCTCTTTCAAATTCCAGATCCATCGGTACCTTTACGCGTTCCAGACAGCGGTCACATGGCATCTCAAGAACAAGAGATACCGTAGCCGTTATTGCAATCTTCCTGTCTCCCTCATGTGTAAGCCTCAGCTTAACTGGCTGCTTACTGACAATCGGATACTTCTTACGCTTCCAGACGACCTCTGACATCTCAAGTGGAACCTCGTATGTCTTTACAATACCATCTGCCGCAAAAAGCTCAGACATGTTAATTACCATAGCAGACCTCCTCACAGGCGGAACCTGTGTCAAGTATTTTTACATGACACTTCGCACACACTCGTACATTATATAGTTTTCCCTGTCATTTGTCAACTGTTTTCTTTTATTTTTTTATTACATGTTTTGAGCCTGAACAGCGGTGATCGCAACAACACCTACGATGTCATCTGCGAAGCATCCTCTGGACAGATCGTTTACAGGAGCACCGATACCCTGAGTAACCGGGCCATATGCCTCTGCCTTTGCCAGTCTCTGAACCAGCTTGTAGCCGATGTTTCCTGCATCCAGATTCGGGAAGATCAGAACGTTTGCATGACCTGCAACGGTGCTGTCTGGAGCCTTGGAAGCTGCTACAGACGGAACAAGTGCTGCATCTAACTGAAGCTCACCATCAACGTCAAGATCCGGATACTGCTCCTTTGCAATCTTGGTAGCCTCTACAACCTTTGTTACCAGGTCGTGCTTTGCACTTCCCTTTGTGGAATGGGACAGCATAGCAACCTTTGCCTTCTTGCCAGTCAGTTGCTCGAAGGACTCTGCGGAGGATGCTGCGATTGCTGCTAACTCTTCCGGATTCGGATCCTGATTCAGACCACAGTCACCAAATACAAATACGCCGTCCTCGCCATACTCGCAGTTCGGAACGATCATTAAGAAGAATGCGGAAACTAACTTGCAGCCCGGCTTTGTCTTGATGATCTGCAGACACGGACGAAGTGTATTAGCGGTAGAATGGCATGCACCAGATACCATACCGTCAGCATCACCAGCCTTGATCATCAGGCAGCCATAGTATGCATAATCGGACAGAGCCTGCTTTCTAGCCTCTTCCTTGGTCAGACCCTTCTTCTTTCTTAACTCAACGAACAGATCCAGATACTCCTCGGTCTTCTCATATGTAGCCGGGTCAATGATGGTAGCGCCAGTTACGTCGTAACCCTTACCGTACTTTTCAACCTCTTCCGGACTTCCCAGAATGATCAGGTTTGCAAGACCTTCCTTTAAGATCTTCTCTGCTGCCTCCCATGTTCTAGTGTCCATAGACTCTGGCAGAATGATTGTCTTCTTATCGGCCTTTGCTTTTGCCTTAATCTCATCAATAAATCCCATGATATTTTAATTCTCCTTTCATTCTTTGGACGCGCTAAGC
>CAVCXB010000076.1:0-14804 GCA_963605535.1 Wujia chipingensis | reverse complement strand
ACAGTAAGTGAAAATAGTCTACAGTTGGTACAAGAATATATTAAAAATCAATAACGGCATTTGCGACACTCGCTCCAATCAGTTCCACATGGTTATCCACTGCGGCGATTGCTTCCTCATTCCAGAAACGATACATCAATCGGTCATATGTCATAAGACCATAATCACGTGGACTTTTAAATCCATTTTTCTTTAAAAACTTCTGAAGTGGGAGTGCAAACATTTCGCCCGTGCACAATAGCACTGGCTTTTCGCCTGTATTACTCTTTAAATACGCCAATGCCTGCTCATTCGTATCCTTCCCGTAGAAAACGCGATAATCACATCCCTGATGTTTTGCTTCCTCTTTAAAGCCAGAAGCTCGCTGATAATGTGGAATGTTAATCACACCATCTTCTCTGTATAACGGCGGTGCGATAAATACCTGCTTGTTGTATCCATGCGCCTTCAAGAAACGCACGACGTCCTTTGCCGACTTATTCTCATTGATGCCAACTGTATAACTTCCCGGCAGCAGCTGATAGCCAAGAATCACATATTTCATTCCCAGATTGTCAAGCCATCGTTTAAATTCCTCTCCCTGGTTCACACAGTTCAAAATCAGACCATCGACACAATAGCCCTTCATCATCTCAATCAGACGTTTTTCTCCCTGAAGATCATTATCATGCGTACATGTGCAGACCGTGTAGCCGCGCTCCCTTGCCTGATGAGTAATCGCATCGACAATCTCGGAAAAATACAGATTTTTTACGTCAGAAACGATAATGCCGATCATATGACTTTTGCCATTTACAAGGCTTCGCGCAATCAGATTGGGGACGTAGCCCATCTCCTGCGCCTTTGCCTGAATCTTTTCCCGCGTCTCTGGCTTTACGTTTTCATTTCCGCTGAGGGCACGGTTTGCGGTGATACGAGATACGCCGCAAGCCTCTGCGACGTCCTTTGCTGTTACTGCCATTTTCTACCAGTCCTTCTCCCTGAATTATTCTCTTTTTATGGAATATGCGTACTATCTCCTGCAGACATTATTACAAACAATCTGTTTCTGTATTATACAAACTCACTTACTCAAGACCTCAGTTGCAAAACCGATTTCACACAAGCAGCTTCTCAAGCTCCTTTGGTGTATCAACAATGCAGCTTGCACCATGCTCAATTAGAAACTCTCTTCCCCGAAAGCCCCAGCTTACAAAGATTCCATCCATGCCGGCCTGCTTTGCAGTCTCGACATCGACATCGGAATCCCCGATATAAACCGCTTCATCTGTCATCTTTTTCAGTGTCCTTAACACCTCAAAAACACTGTCCGGACACGGTTTTCTGCGGATCCCCTCGCGCTCACCCACCACAAAATCAAACGCATCAGGAAAATACTGGCTGCACAACTCCTGTACAGCAAAGTCTGCCTTATTCGATACAACTGCTGTCTGAATGCCACTCTTTCGTAAATTCTCTAGCAGTTCTAAAATTCCATCATACGGCTTCGTATGATCTGCGCAGTGTATGCCATAGTATGCTTTAAAACTCTCAAGTGTCTTTTTCGTTGCTTCCTTTGATGTTCCCTGCGGCACTGCTCGTTCAATCAACTTTCCGATACCGTTTCCGACAAAGCAGCGCACCTCATCCAGTGTACGTGCCGGATACCCACTTGCTGCAAGCGCGGCATTTGTACTCTCCTTTAAGTCTTCCAATGTATCAAGAATTGTTCCATCTAAGTCAAATATAGCAAGTTTGTAACTCATCCTATGCTTCCTTTCCATAAGAGTATAATATAAGTGCGCCCTCACCCGCGCTTCTTTCTCCACAGCCCGGTGCGATATACCACATACAGCACTACTGCTGACAGCGCATTGCTGACAACGACACTGTACCAGATACTGCGTACTCCCATATGAAGCCAATGCTCGCACACAAAAAGTGTCGCAAATCGAAATATCCATAGTCTTGTCGCATCGACTGCCATCGTGACTTCGGTATGACCGCTTCCCTGAAACAGTCCGCTCGTGGAATTGTACACACCATTTGTAAAACACCACAATGCCATGATACTAAGAAAATCCGCTGCCATGGCGATCACCTGCTCGTCATTTGAAAACAGTCCGACAATCGCCTCTGACAGAAATGGTCTCGACAAAATTAATCCTCCGACAAACAAAAAGACAACACTTATCCGTCTTGCGATACGATATCCCTTATCGGCACGGTCAAGCTGGTTTGCACCGATATTTTGACCGACTATCGTGGCTACTGCGGAACCGATGCCGTTTGACGGCAGTGTAATAAGACCATTTACCTTATTACCAATGCCATATGCCGCCATCGCCTGCGTGCCGTACACATATACATTTCGGCTCATTAAAAGAAAACCAAGCTGCATGGTACTGCCGCCAATCGCTGTAGGCAAGCCTACTATCAATATACTTTTCAGCTTATTTTTTTCAAAATGAAAGCCCTTTATACGGATACGCACACCCGTTTTATCTCTATATAACAGAATCTGTGACAACACGGCCGGTACTGCCTTTGCTGCGACAGTTGCAAGTGCTGCTCCGGCTGCTCCCATATGAAATACGAGCATTAATAGTGGGTCAAGTACAACATTTAGCAAAATGCCCGTCAGATTTAAAAACATCGGTGATACCGTATCTCCCTGTGCCTGCCGTATCGCCGCAAAAATATTCACCATATATAGAAATGGCATATCCAATATAACAATGCGAAGATATACATTTGCGACAACTGCTGTCGGTTCATCTGCTCCCAGCCAGTTTACCACAGCCGGCGTAAAGATTGCAATCACACTGGCACAAATGACGGAAAATATCATTGCGCACACAAAAATTTGACTCGCCATCGAGCCTGCTTCCTCTTTTTTTCCTCCGCCAATCAGCTGTGCAATCAACACAGCTCCTGCCACAGTCAGTCCTGAGCCAAAATTTACTACAATCTGCTGCAGCGGTGATACAAGATTAATCGCTGCCAGCTCATTTGTTCCAAGCTGACCGAGCCAATATGTGTCCGTCAGGTTGTACATGGTCTGCAAAAAACTATTTATGACAACCGGTACTGCCAGTGACAATATCGCTCGCCACATACTCCCATGAAGTATCAGCTGAATGTTTTTTTCTGTTACCTTTGCTTTCGCCATAACACTCCACCTTTCTTTTCCTATCAGGAACTTCTTACAGCAAAATACAGTTTCTCTCTGCTTTTGCCTTTTATTGCTGTATTATAACGCAAAAAAGCACTGTCGCCAAATGGCAACAGCACTTTTTATACTTTTCAGCCCTTTATCAGCCCTTTACAGCTCCTACATTTACACCCTTTACAAAGTACTTCTGCAGGAACGGATACAGGATCATGAATGGCAGAATCGCAATGATGATCGCTGCACTCTTTACCGTATTCTCAGTTGCACCGCCGTTTGCCTGAGGAAGATCACTTCCCATCATGATACTTCTCAGCTTCATCTGGAAGTTATACAGGTTGGAATCTGTGATATACAGCTTGTAGTTTGTATAATCATTCCAGTAAGAAACTGCAAACATCAGACCGATGGAAGCAAGTGCTGCCTTAGAAAGCGGAAGCACGACCTTGATGAAGGTTGCCATTGGCGTACATCCGTCAAGTGTGGCTGCCTCAAACAAACTTTGTGGGATGCCTTCAAAGAAGTTACGCATCAATACGAGGTTATAGATGTTGATTGCCGGAAGCAAAACAACGCCGAGCAGGTTGTTTGTCAGACCTAAGTTCTTCATAACTAAGTATGTAGGAATCATACCACCGTTGAAGATCATGGTAAACAGCAAAAAGTTTGCAAAGAATGTTCTTCCCGGCATATCCCACTGGATCAGCACATATGCTCCGAGTGTGGAGAGTGCCAGACCAAGGAACGTACCAACAAGTGTCGTTCCAACTGAAATCAGAAGCGGACGATACAGAGTCGGGTTCGATAATACACTTGCATATCCTGCCAGACCAAACTGCTTTGGCCACAGTCTCATACCATATGCTGAATTTAAATCGAAGGAATCGACTAATACCTTGTAAATCGGGATCAGCATAATAATGGAGATCACAATAAAGAGGATTCCATTAATCACATTAAAAACTCTAATCTTTGGACGATCTTTCATCTTATCTCCACCTCCTTATACAATACCACGTCCGTTGCGGACTTTCTTACTGATATAGTTGCAGATCAGCACGAGTACGCAGCCGACAAGTGACTTGAACAAACCTACAGCTGTGGTATAACCATAGTTTGGAATACCGCCGCTGTTGAATGTCTGGTTGTAAACATAGGTCTGGATAACCTCTGCCTTTTCCATAACAGCGTCATTCTGCAATACGAATACAGACTCAAACAAATTCAGAACCTTTGCCAGATTCAGGATGATAACGGTGATAATCGTATTTGCCAGTGCCGGCATGGTGATGTACCACATCTTCTTCCAGCGTCCTGCACCGTCAATCGCAGCAGCCTCATAAATTTCCTGGCTGATACCGACAAGTGTTGCCATGATGATGATTGTCTGCCATCCTGTGTCCTTCCATACATTGATTACGAAGAACATAGGTGTCCACCACTTTGCGCTTCCGAGGAAGTAGATCTCGCTTCCCTTCTCAACCACACCGATTGCTACAAGGAAGGAGTTTACCAGACCTGAGCTGGATGGTGAGAGAATCAAACCGAATACAGATGCCGTAACTACCCATGATAAGAAGTGAGGCAGATAAATGATTGTCTGTGCAACCTTCTTAAAATGGACATTTATGATCTCATTCAATAATAGTGATATTACTACAGCCGCAAACGTGTTCAAAAGCAGCTTCGTAATACTTAAAAACAGCGTATTTTTAAATGCACGCCAGAACATTGGCTTTGAAAACAGTGTCTCAAAGTTCTTAAGTCCCGTCCATACCGGATCCTTGATCAGCTTATATTCGGTAAATGAGTAAATAATACCAAACATTGGCAGATAATAGAATACCACTACGAAGAGGAATACCGGAAGGAACATCAGATAAAACCATCTATACTTATAGATCTGATCCTTAAGCGGCTTCTTGTGTGATACGACAGTCCCGTCCGGGAGTGTCAGTGTGTTCTTTTTTGCCATCGCATTCTCCTTTTTATGATATTGGTATTTTCGATGCTGACGCACTCGCAGCATCTGTTTGAACAACGGAAAAGCCGCGGAGAGTCAAATAAACGATATGCCTCTCTGCAGCTATCCGTCTTACAAATCGATATCCTGCACTTTCCTAACCAAGTCCATGCAGGTCAGGTTTGGGAGCGATTAGTTATTCAGAGAATCAACAATCTTCTGAGACCAGTCGTTTCCGCCCTGCTCATCAAAATACTTCATACCATCCTCAACGCTCATGCCCTGAGTAACAACCTTAGCGATAATCTCATTCTTAAGTGTGGTCAGATCACCGTTGTACTCTGCCATCTCATCAGTAGAGATAACCAGCTGAGCCATCTTGCTGTTCTCCTGGAATGTCTTTGCTGAAGTCTGTGCTTCCTCTGCTACTGCCTCTGCCTTCGGATCATTCTCAAGAGTAGTGATTGCAAGCATCGGATCGATGTGGTTCTTTGTATAAACAGTGCCTTCCTTCTCCATGTTCTCTAACATGTGGAACTGACCTTCCTCATAAGTAACACCGCAAACTTCCTCAGCTGCTGTGGACCAGTGAGTTCCCTCAACACCATATGTCCATAAGAACTGCATATCGCCACCGTCTAACATCGTCTCGATGAAATACTTGAATACGCCTTCCGGATTTGAGCAAGCCTCCGTGATACACCATGCCGGAGCAACACGCTCTGTATAAGCCCCCAGTTCCTCAATCGGTGGGATCGCTACTAACTCGCTGTCGATGTTGTTTGCTTCAAGGTTTGTCTTAAGGTTTGTTGCCCATGTTCCTGCCCAATATGTGAACACACCAAACTTGTCCTCATAGAACTTAGTACGGCAGTCCGATGTCGCATTTGTCAGAGACTCCTTATCAATGTAGCCAGCCTCATATGCGCTCTTTAATCTCTCTAAAGCATCCTTCATGGAATCTTCTGTGAAACCATCTACCCATACACCGTCATCGTTCTTGTAGAAGCTCGGGTAAGCATCCTGATAGAACTCTGGCAGATAGTTGGTATACGGAGCCTCAGTTCCGATCAGACCTGCGGAAGATACACCGTATGTATCGCCATCAACACCATTTCCGTCCGGATCGCCTGTGGTAAATGCTTCGAGCATTGCCAGATACTCTTCGTAAGTGGTCGGAACTTCCAGTCCGCAGTTATCTAACCAAGCCTTCTTTACATAAGTGATACATCCGTTTCCTCTTGAAGGAGAGATTCCGTACAGGGAACCATCAATTCTTAAACCATCGATAACGCTCTGATCGTTAACGCGCTCCTTCAACTCAGAATTTTCATATGCCTCTGTCATATCCCACAGAACACCCTCAGCTGCATAGCTTGCATAGTAGCTGGAACCTAACAGAACGACATCCGGCCAATCGCCGCCTGCGATTGTCTGACCCAATACATCATAGTACTGTGAATGGTCTGGCTGGATGATCTCAAGCTCAATACCGGTAAGCTCTTCCCACTTTGCCTTAAACTCTGCCTGTCCGTTCTCCTGTGTGAAAACGGTACCATCAACCATCATGGTGATCTTCTCAGGCTTCTCTACTTCATCAGCCATAGCAACAGCTGGTGCCATGCCCATAGAAGTCAGCACCATAGCAGCACTTGATGCAAGTGCCATCAGTTTTCTCTTCTCCATTTAGAAATCCTCCTTAATTGTGTCATTGTTGTATATAACAACGTCCTTGGGTGTATTTTACTACTTAAACGTTAAAATTACAAGCATTTTTTTAATTTTAACCAATAAACGTTTTCTTTTCAAATGTGTTTCCGTCACTTTTTGAAAAATTTTTTTGTTTTCTATCTGTTTACCGATTGACATTTTTTTATCAAGATCCTATACTGAACAAAAACAAGGAGGATTTTTTTATTTTATGAATACAATTCTAACCACCGATTTTCCAGAAGCAGCAGGTCTGTCTGCCTCTTGCATTGCAAATACATTACGAGAAATCGATCAAAAGGGGATCTGTATGCATAGTTTTTTGATATGGAAGGATGAAAAGCTGTGTGCCGAAGGGTATTATGCCCCTGTAAAGCGCGATGATCTTCACCGGATGTTTTCTGTCACGAAGAGTTTTGTGAGCATCGCCATCGGACTTTTGCAGGAGGAAGGCCGTCTTTTGCTTGACGATTCGATTGTAACATTTTTCCCGGAGTATGTACCGGATCCTTCGCGGGTGCATCCGTGGCTTGCAGCCACCACAATACGTGACATGCTCTCCATGCGTTCCTGTCACGCATCAACCACATATGACAAATTCAGCTCCAAAACCGACTGGGTGAAGAGCTTTTTTACTGTCCTGCCGACCCACAAGCCTGGCACGGTGTTTCACTATGACACCTCCTCCACTCACACACTTTGCGCACTTGTAGAGAAACTGTCCGGCATGACGATGCTTGACTATCTGCGAAGAAAAGTGTTCGATGAGATTGGCTTTTCAAAAGAAGCCTACTGCTTAAAGGATGGCTTTGGCGTAAGCATGGGCGGCTCAGGGCTGATGGCCACCTCGCGCGATCTGATGCTGTTTGCACTTCTCATCTTAAAACAGGGTCAACTAAACGGAAAGCAGTATATCCCAGCTGAATATCTTAAGGAAGCGACCTCTTTTCAGACTGCCACCTGCGTCACGGGGCCTGTCCCATCTGAATCCATGGGATATGGGCTTCAATTTTGGATTGGCGAGCATGACGCAATCGTTTGCTATGGCATGGGCGGTCAGCTCGCGATTCTCTTGCCGAAATACAATACCGCGATCGTAACGACTGCTGACACACAGGGCTATCAGGGTGGCAATCAGGTTATCTACGATGCCATCTGGAGACATATCCTGCCGGAACTAGAAAAAAGGCTTGCGCCGTGGACACCGAATGATGCTGAAAAGTGTGAATTTGAGCAGTTTATGAGGGGGCTTGCGATGCAGCCATTAAAGCAGCAGGAAGAATTTACTCTTGAAGTGTGGAACAACAAAATTGAAAATGTCAATGACATAAATCCAAGTTTTTTAACTAGTTTCAGGTCAAATATGTCAAGTTCACAGAAAAATGAAAATGTCAATGACATAAACAGGACTTTTTTTGCGAATTTCCAGCGAATTATGTCAAGTTTTGTGGGAACCTATATC
Organism: Wujia chipingensis; assembly: GCA_963605535.1. Lineage (GTDB taxonomy): Bacteria > Bacillota > Clostridia > Lachnospirales > Lachnospiraceae > Anthropogastromicrobium > Anthropogastromicrobium chipingensis_A. The sequence goes on along the minus strand of CAVCXB010000076.1, from coordinate 6,518 downwards.
GTCAATAAAAATTTTGCGGAAAGGCAGCCTGACACACATAAATCTGCAGCTGCTGCCGTCACGAGTACGATCTGGGACCAAGTTTCTTTTGAGATAGAACAGCCATCAAAAAAGAAGCCGCTTGGAACAGGGAAGCTAACTCTGAAAAGTCATATTTCCCTGTCTCCGATGGCTTCTGATGAGACGTTTTCTGATGAAACAGTTTCGATTGAATTTGGTATCGGTATATTAAAGAAAGGCACGCTCACCATGACCACTCACATGGGAAATCGTGCCGATGAGCCTGCAGAAGTTTCGATGCGCTATGCGGCGAGCGCAGCATGGCTTGATGAAAATACGCTGTACATTCGCATTCATCTGCTCGACACCTGCATCGGCTCTATCCATATTCAAGCGGTATTCGGAGACTCGGATGTGACCATTTTCTTTCGCAAGCAGGAAGAGACGCTGTTCGGTGAATTCTCGGGGCATTTTTATGGAACACGCGTGAATCCTCGCTAGAGCGAAGGATGGTAAGTGGAATAGAATTCGTCTACTGAAAAATGCTCCAGTGTAATTGCAGCTAGCCACTTCTCATCATCTGAAATCATAATGGAAACTCCTGCACTTCCGTTTCCAATTCTTCTGACATAGATTCTAGTACAGAATCAAATTGTTCGTATCCTTTCTTGTAAAACTTCCTGATAATATCATAGGGATCAAAATACCTTTTAACCCCAACATCGTTATATTCTATGACATGCCGCAATGTGAACACCGTATCCTTCCCCCGAAAGTGTTTGCATCTGCGGCATTTCTGTTTTGCAGCGCTCGGTGCAATACGCGCATCTGGTGTGGAACGGACAGCCGCTCGGCGGGTCGGATGGACTTGGAATCTCGCCCGGAAGCACCTTTGCGTTTGCGTCAAACAGTGCCTTTGTATACGGATGCGCTGGATGCGCTAAAATTTCTTCTGTTGTACCCAACTCGACGAGATGACCCAAATACATAACACCAATGCGGTCAGACAGATAGGATACCACACCCAAATCGTGCGAGATAAAAAGGGAGGTCATCTGATACTTTTCCTGCAGCTCGCGCATTAAATTCAAGATCTGTGCCTGCACGGAAACATCGAGTGCAGAGACGGGTTCGTCCGCTACGATAAAGGACGGATTCATCAAAAAGGCAAGTGCAATGCTGACACGCTGGCGCTGTCCGCCGGAGAGTTCCTTCGGGTAGCGATTGGCATACTCGACGTCCAGCCCGACTTCCTTTAGCATGGCTTCCACCTTTGCTTTTCGTTCTTCTTTTTTCATGCCTTTCTGGTGAATTTTAAGCGGCTCCTCTAACAGCCAGCCAATCTTTTTTCGTGGGTTGAGCGAGGAATACGGGTCCTGAAAGATCATCTGAATCTCTTTGCGAAGCGGATGAAACTGTCGCTCACTCATCGAAGCGGTGTCTTGTCCGCGAAATAAAATCGAACCGGAATCCGGCTTCAACAGATGGACAAGCATGTTTCCAGCCGTTGATTTTCCACAGCCAGACTCACCGACAAGTCCAAGCGTTTCGCCCTCGTAAATGGTAAGATTTAAACCGGAGACCGCAAACACATTTCCTCGTTTGCCGTCATGATACGTTTTTGTGACATCTTTTAACTCAATTAACGGTGTTTTCGCTTTTATTTGCTCAGTCATGTGTTGCCTCCTTTCTGATCAAAATCCATATTCCAGCAGGCCGCGGCGCGCCCATCCTTTTCGACAAGCGGCGGCACCTCTTCCTTGCAGCGCGCAGTACAATATTCGCATCGCCCTGCAAAGCCGCATCCGGTATTGCTTCTGGCATACAGTCCAGGTACGCTGCCCGGAATGGCCTTTAACGGCTTGCCGCGCTTCGTAAGGTCTGGAATCGCCTCGACGAGTCCTTTCGTGTATGGATGAAGCGGATGTGCTAAAATCTCATCGACTGGGCCACTCTCCACGATACGGCCCGCATACATAATGTAGACGCGGCTGCACAGGCGGCTGACTACGCCAAGGTCATGCGAAATCAGAAGAATTGCCGTATTTGTCTTTTGATTCATCTGACGCATCAGTTCCATGATCTGCGCCTGAATCGTGACATCAAGCGCCGTTGTCGGCTCATCAGCAATCAGCAATGCAGGGTTATTGATAAATGCCATTGCGATCATGACACGCTGACGCTGTCCACCGGAGAGCTGATGCGGATAGCACTCATACAAATAGTCGACATCTGGAAGGCCAACGCTTCTTAACTGCTCTAAGACAAGGCGCTTTGCCTCTTTTTTCTTGATCTCGTTCTGATGTTCCAGCAGACATTCCCGCACCTGCTTTCCTACCTTGATCAATGGATTTAGCGCCGTCATCGGCTCCTGAAAAATCATGGAAATTCGGCTTCCGCGAATCGCCATCCACTCTTTCTGCGTCAATTTATTGAAATCCACAGGGCCATTTTCGCCGTCCAGATACATATGCCCACTGAGGCGTGTGCCCTTTGGCTGAAGGCCCATCATGGAAAGCGCCGTGATGGATTTTCCGCAGCCAGACTCACCGATAAGCGCCACCATCTCCCCGGGATTGATGTGCAGATTCAAATCCGTCACCGCCGGGTACCACTTCTTTTCATGTTCAAATTCCATTGAAAAATGCTCTGCATGAAATTCATTTAAGCTCACAGTTCGGTCACCTCCTGTATGCCATCACCGATCAGGTTAAAGCTCATGACAAGCAATGTAATCACGATCGCTGGCATGGCAATATTCCACGGTGCCATAAGAAGCGTCTGCTGCGCATCGGAAAGCATCAGACCAAGGCTTGGCTTGGGTGGTGCCACACCAAGTCCAAGATAGCTTAATCCTGCCTCAGACATGACAGCAGATGCAAAGGTCAGCGATGCCGTTGCCGTCAGCTCAGAAAACAAGTTCGGTAAAATGTGCAAAAACATGATGCGCGGCGCAGATGCTCCTCTGACACGCTCTGCCTTTACAAAGTCTGCCTCGCACAGTTTCAAAAATCCACTTCGCGACATGCGCACGAAACGCGGAATGGACATGATCGACAGTGCTAAGATCGTATTGTTTAAGCCTCGGCCAAACACGCACATTAACATCAGCGCAAGCAAAATGCCCGGAAACGCCATCTGCGCATCCACAACTTTCATGATCACTTCATCGACATAGCCGCCAAAATAGCCGGAACAGGCACCGAGAAGTGTCCCGATCACACCGCCTGCCACGACGACAACCACACCGATTCCAAAGGATACCTGTATGCCCTTCATGATACGGCTTAAAACGTCACGACCAAATTGATCCGTTCCCATCGGATGGGCTAAGCTTGGCAGCGACAGCTTCGGCGCAAGATACATTTCTTCCGGGTCATATGGCAGCCAGAAGAAGCTGACAAGCAGCATCACAAGCATGATCAATGCTAAAATTGCCCCGGTGAGAAAGCTTTTGTTTTTTAAATATCGTTTCATATCGTTATTCTTATTCCTTTTTTGTTACCGTTCATCGTAATTTTTTTTATAAAATACGCATGAACCAAAATTCTTACTTCAGTCGAATCCTCGGGTCGACCAGCGAATAGATCAGATCGACTGCAAAGTTGCACACAACCACAATCAGTGCCAGATAAAACGTAAGTCCTTGTAATAATGGCAAGTCACGGCTGGAAATGGAAACGGAAATTAGTCGTCCAATTCCCGGCATGGAAAAGACGTTCTCAACAATGATACTGCCGCCTAAGATATCGGCCGCTGTCATTCCAAAGATCGTGATGACCGGAATCAGTGAATTTCGCACGACATGACGGTACAACACCTTATTTTTTCCTAAGCCTTTGCTGTATGCGGTACGCACGTAGTCCTGTTTTCTCTGACCATTCACAGACACCTTGACATAGCGAATTACGACGGCACTTGTTCCAAGCGCCAAGGAAAAGGATGGCAAAATCAAGCTTTGCAGCCAGCCAGACGGGCTGTCCGAAAAGGACACAAAGCCAATGGACGGAAGCCATTTTAAGCCAACGGTAAAGATGCTGATCAGAAAGATTGCCATACAAAACGACGGGATGGAAATGCTGACCTGTGAAAGCATCGACAATGGTAGGCTATACCATTTGTCTGAGTGATCGGCCAGCCAGATACCAACCGGAACACCGATGATCAGCGTCAAAATCAATGTGACAAGCGCAAGACTGCCTGTGACTTCAAGTGCATCCGACAATAGCTGCGCCACCGGCTGCTGATAGCGATAAGAAATGCCTAAATCACCGCGAAACAGACCGCCAATCCAGTTCAGATAACGAATAATTGCAGGCTTGTCTAAGCCCATGCTCTTATTTAGCGCCTCGATCTGCAGCGGGTCGGCATCCACTCCCAGAATGATGTATGCCGGATTTCCCGGAAGAATCTGGAACACACTAAAGGTAATAAAAGACACCAACAGCAGCGTCACCACAAGGCCCGCTGCTTTCCGTACATAATAATTCATTCTTCGTAAGACCCAAACAGCCCGCCGGAAAAACTCCGCCGGGCTGCCTTTCTTTGTTCTAATTGTTGTAACGATTTCAAGCCTCAGCGAGATTTTTGCATGGTTTAAACGAATCGCTACTGTTTTCGATGTTACTATTTTCAATTACTCTTCATAATAAAGCTTGCTCAGATCAATGAAGCTTACCGGATAGAAAGTGTAACCCTTTAAATCACTTCTTGTTACGGCGATTGCATTCGGATCACAAATCCATACAGCAGCAGCGTCCTCGGTCAGCACCTTCTGGCACTCCTTGAACAACTCCACACGCTCCTCATCGGAAGCGGTCTTTGCCTCCTCGATCAGCTTATCGTAATCCGGGTTACTGTACTTCATAAAGTTCTTTCCGTAGTCGCTCACATAACGGCCTAAGATATCGTTCGGATCAAGCTTTCCGGTCAGACCAACAATGGTAGTCTCATACTCGGCATTGGTGTAAACCTGCTCCAGCCACTGCCCCCACTCGACTGGCTCGATGGTTGCGTTGACATTGATTTCCTTTAACTGCTGTGCAATTACCTGTGCGGTATCGACATGCTTCTGATAATTAGACGGAACGGTGATGGTGATGTCAAAGCCATCCTCGTAGCCTGCCTCTGCCATCAGTTCCTTTGCCTTTTCTACATCGTAGGTGTAAACATCAGACAGCTCATCGTTGTAGAAGTAGGACATTACCGGGCTGAAGTTGCTGTACAGCTCTGTTGCATATCCGGCAAACACACCGTCAATGATCTGGTCCTTGTTGATTGCGTACTCGAATGCCTGACGCACGCGCACATCATCAAATGGTTCTACGGAATTGTTCAATGCAAACAGCTGAACCATATTCTGCGGGGAACTATTGATGGTGAAGTCACCACTTAAATAATCGGCGCTGTCAGCATACACGATACCGGCATCAAGCTGTCCAGACTGAAGTGCGGTCAGCACAGCACTGTCATCGCCCATGATGTAAATCTGTGCCTCGTCAATCTTTGCCATTCTGGACTCGTCATAATAATTTTCGTTCTTCTCCAGAACAACCATCTGTCCCGGAACGTATTTTTCAAATACAAATGGGCCGGTTCCAACTGGTGCGCTGGACTGATCCTCGTAGCCCTTTGGAAGCACGGCAACTCTGGTGTACTGTAAAAATGCAGCATCTGCCTCGCCAAGTGTCAGTTCTACGGTATAATCATCAATTGCGTTAATTGCAGTTACATTGGTAAATTTGGAAGAAAGCGGCTCCTCTCCGCCAAGACCGGAAAGTGCCTCGTAGGTATATACAACGTCCTCTGCGGAAAATGCCTTTCCGTTGTGGAAGGTAACGTCATCTCTTAAATGAAAGGTATAGGTCAGTCCGTCATCGGAAATATCCCAGCTCTTGGCCAGTCCCGGAATCAGTGCGCCTGTCTCATCAAACAAAACCAATCCCTCAAATACATTGTGAAATACGGCTTCTGTATCGCTTGCTGCGGAAAGCCACGGATCTAAGTTATCCGGCTCAGACTCCATGTTGATACGAACAATCGTCTTGTCTGTCTCATCTGCTGATACGCCAAACGGCATTGCGGTCACTGCCATCATTGCGGTCAGTGCTAATGCTGCTGTCTTACCTGTCTTTTTCATTTTTCATTTTCCTCTCTGCGCCGCCTATACAAGAGTCTGCCCTGGCGGCGCTGCAAACTCTGGTCAGCGGCACTTCGCTCGCTGCCACAATTTCATTGTAGAGGATTTTTTTTCGTTTGTACAGGGGGTTTTCGTATCTTTCTGTTCAAAAAGAGATACAAAAATAAACTTTTGATTTGATTTGATTTTGATTTGATTTTGATTTGATTTTGATTTTAAATTTGATTCTATTTTCTATTTGATTTCCCTTTTACCTTGTAGTATAATAGGTTTATCTGTCTGGACAAAAGACAGAGAACGACAGATTTTACCGCTTATTTTAATTTTTGAGGTGACATATGATTGTATCTACCAGAGGGCGTTACGCCCTGCGCGTTAT
>CAVCXB010000075.1:0-14831 GCA_963605535.1 Wujia chipingensis | reverse complement strand
AAACAATTCAATTCAATTTTACCAATTTCATAGAATAGACGAAAAAAAGTGCCTCACCGAAGATTTTCTCCTCAGATTGGCATTTTTTCTTTCTAATTTCTTTGATTACAACTCGATTTTAAGATTCTTCGGCCCAAATCCAAGCGGAAGAATCTCTTTTAAAGTCATAATCCTGTAATCACTCGGAGAGGTTCCCAGAATGATCGGGAATGTCTCATAATCGCAAAACTCCATCATTACCTGACGGCACACGCCACATGGAGCGGTCAATACAAGCTCGCCGCCTTCCGGTCCCGCCACGATGGCAATCGCTGCAAAGGATCGTTCTCCCTCGCTGACTGCTTTGAAGAATGCGGTGCGCTCAGCACAGTTGCTCGGCGTGTAACCCGCATTCTCAATGTTACAGCCGCGATAAATCTTTCCATCTGTAGTAAGAAGCGCTGCCCCTACCTGAAAATGAGAATACGGCGTATAGGCCATTTTTCTGGCCTCGATTGCTTCTTTCATTAAAACTTCTGCATCGATATTCATATACCGTTCCACTCTGCCGAGCAACTATTCACCCGGCAGCCTTTCTTACCTTATTTACTACTTACGTATTTCATTTCTAAGTATACAGAATGATTTTATTATTTCAACATTTCAATTATTCTGATTACTTAGACTTGATATACGGCTTTCCGTTTGCAGCCGGAACTCTTGCCTTGCCAACAAACAGCACCAGTGCAAGAATGGTTACAATATACGGAATCATGGAGATCAGGTTCGGTGAAATAACATTGCTTGTTCCTGCAAGAACCTTTACACCGCTGCACAGACCAAACAGCATACATGCAAGCATGGCACCGTGAGGGGTAAACTTACCAAAAATAACAGCGGAAATCGCCATGAAGCCCTGTCCTACAATAACGGCTGGCTTAAACTGGTTCGTGGTTGCCATTGTGATGTAGGCACCGCCAAGACCGGAGAAGAATCCAGACAGGATAACCGCAATATAACGTGTCTTTGTTACGTTGATACCCAGGGTATCACAAGCCTGTGGATGCTCTCCAACCGCGCGAAGGCGAAGACCAAACTTTGTCTTATAGAACAAGAACCAGACAACCGCTACACAGATAAAGCAAAGATAACCTGCTACATGGATGTTTAATACGTTATTCCAGAAGGATCCTGCCGGGAATACACCGTCAAGCAGCTTTGGAAGACGGCTGGCAGAATCGGTGATCGCTGGTGTATCGGTACTGTCTTCAAACAACACGCGGCAGATGAAGATTGCAATACCTGGTGCTAAGAAGTTAATTGCCGTACCAGAAATGGTCTGATCTGCGTTACAGGTGATGCAGGCGAATGCGTGAATTACCGCGACAAGCGCACCTGCCACACCAGCTAGGAAAAAGGCCAGCCATGGCATCCCCGGAATAAAGTAGCACAAAGCCGCACCGGTAAACGCACCTACTGTCATCATTCCCTCAATACCGATATTGACAACACCGCTTCGCTCGGAGATACAAGAGCCAAGCGCCGCATACAGAAGCGGAGGTGTTGCGATCAACATCGCGTTGATCAAAAGTCCAAGATCTTTTATAAACTCATTCATCTTACTTTCCTCCCTTCTGTACCTTCTTCAGAGCAAATGCCTTGAATACATGTGTGATCGCGATAATTAAAACGATCGCACCCATGATGATATCAAGAACCTCCTTCGGTGCGCCGACAAGGTTTAACTTGGAACCACCGTACTTCATTGCACCGTAGAACAATCCTGCGAAGATACATCCAATCGGATTGGAGCTTGCAATCAAGGCTACGGTAATACCCTGGAAACCAAAGCCTTCCTGTCCGGCAAACTGTGCGATATGCATTGCATTTCCAAGGATCTGAACGGCACCGCCAAGACCTGCTAATGCGCCAGAGATTGCGAGTGCCTTCATAACAGATGCACTGGAATTGATACCGCCGTACTCCGCCGCATGGCTGTTAAAACCAACGCTTCGAAGCTCATACCCAAGCGTTGTCTTATTGATGATGTACCAGATAATGATGGCTGCGACGATGGCAATCAGAATACCATAGTTGGTGGTCGTACAGCCAGTCGCCTGACGAACGGAAAGCGGCATCAACATCTTTGCATTGTCTAAGATGTCGATGGTGGCCTCCTTGGACGGAGCCTTGATGCCTGGAAGATTTACGATATAGTTGGACAGATAGTAGGCAATCCAGTTCATCATGATGAAGGAAAGAACCTCGTTGATACCCTTCTTTACCTTTAACAGACCACAAAATGCAGACCACAGCGCACCTGCTGCTGCCGCTGCGATCAGGCAAAGCGGAACCGTAATAATTGCTGGAAGTGGGCAATACAGACCGATGATGGTAGCTGCAAGGCTTCCTACTACAAACTGCCCCTCTGCTCCGATGTTAAACACACCAGTACGGAAGGAGAAAGCAACACTCAAACCAGTAAAAATAAGCGGTGTCGCATAAACAACAGACCATGCCAAGAACTTTGGCTTACTAAAAATGCCGCTGAACAGCTTTGCGTAGATTACGCCCGGATTCATTCCCGCAACGGCAAGAATAATTGCACCCGTCAGAAATCCAATCAGGATTGCAAACAGCGTGTAGATAATATTTCCCTCTAAAATGCTCTTCTTATGCTTCATGCTGCTTTCCTCCTGCCATCATAATTCCAAGGACCTTCTCATCTGCACCTTCGGCTGGCATGCTTCCGGTAATCTGACCATCAAAGATAACCTCGATACGGTCGGATACGCTCATGATCTCATCCAACTCAAAGGAGACGAGGAGAACGGCCTTGTTTTTATTTCGCTGCTCTACCAGATAACGATGTACAAACTCAATCGCGCCGACATCAAGACCACGCGTTGGGTTGACGGCAATCAGAAGGTCGGAATTGTTGGTGATCTCTCTTGCGATGATAACCTTCTGCTGATTTCCACCGGAAAGCGTTCCTGCCGGATGGCACTCGCTGCCTGCCGGACGGATATCAAACTTCTCAACCATTTCCTTTGCATGAGACATGATCGCATCCTTCTTTAAGACGCCATTCTTGGAGTATGGCTCTTTCATGTAGTTTTGCAAAATCAGGTTTTCGGCAACGGAGAATTCCAGCACCAAACCATGCTTCTGACGGTCAGCCGGAATACTTGTGATTCCACTCTCAAAGATTTCCTTTGGCTTTTTGTTAAAGACATTCTTACCATTGATGAGAACTTCACCGGAATCGCCTTTTCGAAGACCGGTCAGAATCTCAACCAGCTCCGTCTGTCCGTTTCCATCGACACCGGCAAGACCAACAATCTCACCTCTTCGCACGTTCAGATTCAATCCCTTTAAGATCTCAACGCCACGGTAATCTTTTCCGTGAATGTTCTTGACCTCTAAGACAACCTCGCCCGGCTTGATATCCTTCTTGTCAACCTTGAATTCAACCTTACGGCCTACCATCATCGCTGCCAGCTCATTTTCATCGACATCGCTGACCTTAACGGTATCGATGTACTTACCCTGACGGATAATCGTACAGAAATCTGCGCAGGCGGTGATCTCTTTTAGCTTGTGGGTGATCAGAATAACCGACTTGCCATCAGCTGTCAAGTTGCCAATGATCTCCATCAGCTCCGTGATCTCCTGCGGTGTTAAGGATGCGGTCGGCTCATCCAAAATCAGGATGTCGGCACCACGATACAGCACCTTTAAGATCTCAACACGCTGCTGCATACCAACAGAGATGTCTTCGATCTTGGCATCCGGATCTACCTGCATGTTGTAACGCTTGGAAATCTCCTCTACTCTTTTGCGCGCCGTTTTTAAATCGACAGTAAGACCTTTCATCGGCTCCATTCCCAGAATGATGTTCTCGGTAACGGAGAATGGCTGTACCAGCATAAAATGCTGATGAACCATACCGATTCCAAGCTCGATTGCGCGGCTTGGGCTGTGGATCACTTCCTCTTTTCCTCCGACAAAAATCTGACCAGATGTCGGCTGGTACAGACCGTAGAGTACGTTCATCAGCGTACTCTTTCCTGCTCCATTCTCTCCAAGGATCGCATGAACCTCACCCTTGTGAACGAGCAAATTGACGTGGTCATTTGCCGTAAAGTCGCCAAATTTCTTGACGATTTCCCGCATTTCGATGGCCGGCTTCGTCATATCCATATGACTGATTCTTTCCATCTCTTCCTCCTCCTTCGTCATGTTTGTAAGCATTTAAGACTTTCTGTCTTTGTGCAATGCGTTCTTCGCAATGTTCGTTTGAGACAATGTTTTTCGCAATGCCTTTTTGGCATTTCTCTCAGGCAATGCTTTTTATGTGGTAACAACGTCCGAAAATCCATGTTTATGAGCAAGCTTTTCAAGTTGTTCCATGTATTCCTTTGACGGACTCTGATAAGTCCTGTACTCTTCCCTGACGCCAAAAGGACGGTATGAGATGAGTTTATAGCGCACCGGATGGATGCTCTGGTAAGGGTTTAGTAGCTCTCCGGCTTTGATGATTGTATTTTCAATATCAAACAGCCCCGGGACAACGACGGTACGAATCTCAAAAAGCTTTCCAAGCTTCGCTAAAAATACCGCATTCTCGAGCGTGTTCTTGTTTGGCATTGCAGTGACCTTTATATGATCCTCCTCGCTAAATGCCTTAATGTCCAACATGACACCGTCAGTAACGGCTAACAGATCATCTTTTCCTTCAAAAAGTGTGCTTCCGTTGCTGTCCATCATCGTATTTAAACCAGCTTCCTTGCACAGCTTAAATAATGGCTCGACAAACTCGCAATACAGGCTGCACTCGCCTCCGGAAACGGTGACGCCACTGATAAATGGGATCTGCTTTTTGATCTGTTCAAAGGTCTGTTCTGGTGTCAAATTGCAGATACGGGGGCTGCTTCCAAAACGGCATGTCTTGATGCAGGTATCGCATCCGACGCAGCGCTCTGGGAAGAAACGCACCTTGCCGTTTTCATCTTGAAGTGCCCCCGCAGGACAGACCTGCACACAGGCCATACAGCCTGTGCACCTATTTCTAGTCTCTGGGTTATGACAGTAGCGACAATCCCAGTTGCAGCCCTGAAAGAATACGGCTGTACGGTTTCCAGGACCATCCACACTGCTAAACGGAATAATTTTATTGACTGGCGCCGTGATCATCAGCGGATCCTTCTTTCCTGAACATGACCATTCTCGGTCGCACCAGTTGCTAGCTGTGTGGTATTCTGAAGAACGCTCTCGCCTCTCTGATACTTCTCAATCTCGGAACGCTTTGCAAGGTATCCGGTGACACGGATTACATCGCCGTCGCTCTCATAGAAGGACAGATAACGAAGATCGGCCTGGAAGGCACCCTTTACGATATCAAGCACAAATTGCGGATTCTTGTGTACGGTCACATCTACCGGGAAGATATCGCCAGTACCAGACGGGAAGTACTTGTGGAAACGGCTGCAATGACGCAGCTGATCGATTAACTCCTTTGGCTCCTCACCGATCGGAATTCTGGTTCCTGGGGTGATGTTCTTATCCTGTGCAATACCAACCTGTGCATGTAAAAGGAAATGACCGCCAGTTGCCTCGCAGTACGGATTCACGTGTGCGTTATTAAATGCATTGATTGCTTCCATGATCTCAACGCCAAGGTCATCTGCTTCCTTGTCGTGACCAAAACGGGCATCCTTGCCCTCAAGCGCCATCAGCGTGTTGACACACTCTGCCATGCCGACCATACCAAACATTGCGGTAAAACGATCTCTGTGGATGAAGCCCTCTTTTGCAAGGAAGTTACTCTCGAAGAAGCCACTCTCCTCTACCTCAAAGCGGATACGAGCATCCATGTAACGTGCCATGCGATCCATTACATATGGCAGCTGATTCTCAAAGAAGTCCTTCTTATCCTTTGCGCGCTTTGCGATGTTGCCAAGAATCAGACGGCACAGGGTATAGGAACCGCCGCCCAACAAAAGACCATTGTAGCAGCTGGCGATGACGTAATTCTCACCGAGTTCCTTTTTGAACATCTTGTGGTTTGCGAAGCTTGGCTTTGCGCTCTTGAGTGCAGTCTTAACACACTCGATTCCAAAATCATCCGGTGTGATATCGGCGTCGTACTTCATCGTGATATTTGGAACGGCATCCTGAAGTTCACGCTCGACCTCTAAGATCAGACGTCCTGCTCTGGTAGCCTTCGGTCCAATGTCCGCATGGGAGAAGGAATCGAGAACGGTACGGTCAATATGAGTAAAGAACAGCTTAAACAGCTTCTTTGCCTGTGCCTCGTCCACATCATCCATAAATGGCTCAAGCAGCTCATCAATGTTTCCTAAGTAAACCGGATAGTTGGTGACACTCGGAACATTCTTATAGAAGATCAGAAGAGAGTTGATTGCCTCGTAGATATCCTTCGGCGGGTCAAGCTGTAAGAACTTGCTGCCCTCTCTCATAAACTTTGCATAGTCCGGGACAATGTATCTCGGTCTTACCGGTGCATGGCCCTCAAACAGATCGCAGATGCACTGTTTTCCCTCAACTGGCTCCAGAAGCTCCTCGAGGCCATCTGGAAGATCCAGTACCTCAAGCAAGGAGTCTGCCTGACCTGCCAGGTTTGTCAGCTTTTGCTCATGGGTCAGCTTACGGCTGGTAATAATATTTAAGATTTCCTGTCTTGTGTTTTCCACACGTTCCATTGATATCGGTCTCAAAATGACACCATCCTTTCTGTGTAAGAAAAATCATAACAAAAATTTGCGCAACATTTTAATACAGCATTTTATTTTGCCGCATTAATGTGCTGCTTTGTTTTATAATTTGACATCAAGATTTGCTCTACATTCCTATTTTATACTGTTTTGTGCGTTTAGTAAAGGGGTTTTCAAGAGAAAAAGAACCGCCGCGGCGATGCCGTGACGATTCTTTGAGGTAGGTTACGAAAAGCCCACTCGGTGAAGTGACTTTATCGGCGAACCTGATCAGCGCGCCAACTACGTTCCTTATTATCCTACTATATTTTGAGCAGCGCGCTTTTACGGTATCGCCTCGTAAAGCACATTCACCTCGGGGCTTTCGCCTAGATAACATTGTTTCCTATTACAGTACCTTAGATAAGAACTCGCGTGCACGCTGCGTCTTCGGATGCGCGAAGAACTCCTTCGGGTCGCCGCTCTCTAAGATCTGGCCGTCATCCATAAAAATAATGCGGTTTGCAACTTCTCTTGCAAAGCCCATCTCATGGGTGACAACGATCATGGTCATACCCTCTGCGGCAACGCTCTTCATGAGGTCAAGTACCTCGCCGACCATCTCTGGGTCGAGTGCACTTGTTGGCTCATCGAACAAAATCACATCTGGATTCATGGCAAGCGCACGCACGATTGCGACACGCTGCTTCTGACCACCGGAAAGTGTGGACGGATAAACATCCGCCTTAGATTCGAGACCGATGCGCTTTAACAACTCCATTGCCTCGCTCTTTACTTCCTCGTGAATCTGCTTTTTGCTCTTACCGTTCTTTGTCTTCTTGGCTTCCTTGCGGCGCACATATTCTGGTGCAAGCATAATGTTTTCTAACACGGTCTTGTTGTTGAACAGATTAAAATGCTGGAATACCATCCCCATGTGACGGCGATGAACGTTGATATCAACGCTCATATCGGCGATATCAACGCCATTGAAAATAATCTTTCCTGCGGTCGGATCCTCCATACAGTTTAAGCATCTTAAGAATGTACTCTTTCCGGAACCAGATGGACCGATGATCGCTACGATATCGCCCTTCTCTACTTTAAAGTTGATTCCTTTAAGAACCTCAAGATCATGAAAGTTTTTCTTTAAATCAATTACGTCTATCACTCTTCTTCAGGCTCCTTTCCATCATTTTAATGCCAAAGCTAATTAAGAGCACGATCACAATGTAGATCAATGCCATTACCAGATATGGAACCATGAACTCATAGCTGTTGGTTCCGATGTAGTTGAATGCAACGTACAGATCGGCTGCACCGACAAAGCTGACAACGGATGTCTCCTTGACCAGCGCAATAAATTCGTTGCCGAGTGTAGGCAGGATATTCTTTACCGCCTGCGGAATGACGATTTTGATCATCGTGACCGAAAAACTAAGTCCGACTGCTCTTCCTGCCTCCATCTGTCCCGGATCAACGGACTCAATACCCGCACGCATCATCTCTGAAATATAGGCTCCACTATTTAAGCCGAAGACAAGCATGGATACCTGCACACCTGTCATATGCACTCCCAAAAGAGGAAGCAGTACATAGTAGCACACCAGAAGCTGCACAACCATTGGCGTTCCACGAAACAGCCCTACATAAAAGCTGCAAAAGCCATTTAACACACGCGGAAGGTGCTTGTACTTCGGCATTACCCTTACGGACGCAATCAGCGTTCCGATCAGGATACCGACGAGAAGACCAACTACCGCAATTAAAACGGTGTTTTGCAGGCCCTCCAGAACACGTACATAGCCGCGCTGCTCCCAGAAAATCTCAATAAAACGGTCTATCTTCCGACCAAAATCTCCCATTCTGTTACTCCTGTTACTTTATCTTAAATAATTTCTAATGATATTTTTTGATTACAGTGAATTGATTGCTGCTGTGATGCTAGCTGCCGGTGCTGCGTCAATGATGACGTAATTCAGGTTTCCATTCAGAAGATCCTGTACAGCTAAGGAGCCGTTCTTGTATCCAGTCAGAGTCATATCATATCCCTCAAAACCTAAGTCCTCGCTGCCCTGAACATAGAACTGTCCAGTTGTTCCGTTCTGTACACCAACCTTTGTCTTGCTGTCAAAGGTCTTTAAGATTGCCTCTACGTCCTCTGCGGTCTTGCAATCATCAAAGGTAGTATCATCAGCTGCAACGATCAGCTTCTGGGATGCGTTGTAATAAGAATCGGTAAAGGTTACCTGATCCTTTCTGCTCTCGGTAATGGTCAGACCTGCCATTGCGATATCGCACTTGCCCTGGCCAACGGACAGACATACAGCATCGAAGTCCATGTTCTGGATAACCAGTTCCTTGCCCAGATAATCAGCAAGAAGTGCTGCCATCTCCATATCGATACCACAGTAATCCTCGCCCTTCATGAACTCGAATGGCTCAAAACCTGCGTTTGTTGCAACAACCAGCTGATCCTTGGACTCATCATACTCTGCGGACTTTACCATAACCGGCTCGCCATCGCCAAAGTAGTGATCACAGATCTCATCGAAAGTACCATCCTCCATGATCTTTGCGATGAACTCATTGGTCTTCTCTAACAGATCAGTCTCATCCTTGTTTACGCCAAATGCGTACTGCTCGCTCGTCAGATCAATGTCGATTACGCGAACCTTTGCGTTCTCATCGTCTGCCTTTGCAGCTGCTTCCTTCGTAGATGCCTCACTGGATGCTTCTTCAGATGCATTCTCAGAAGATGCAGCTTCAGTAGAAGCTTTCTCGCTCTTTGCCTCGGTTTCAGCTTCGGTCTTTGCCTCAGTTGCTGCCTCGGTAGCCTTCTCAGTGGAAGCTGCTGTGGTAGTCTTCTTGTCGTTGCCATTGGAACCACATCCTGCAAGCATTACTGCTGCTGCCATAGAAACTGCTGTCATTGATGCAAATACTTTTCTCATAATCTCTTCTCCTCTCAAAAAAAGGCAGCAGTGACCATGTCACTGCCACCTCATTATGGCATTATTTGCCAATTAGTCCAGCTCGTAAACGTCGCCGTACTTTTCCTCGAACTCTTCCTTGTTCTTCGGAACTTCCAGATCACCGGCAATGATGTCCTTCTTTGCCTGCTCGATCTTCTCCAAAACATCCTTAGACAGGTTGTCTGTGGTCGGAGCAATATCAACACCGCCTGCTGCCAGGTCGTATGTCTCAACACCACCCTCAAGGGTTCCAAGAATGGTCTTCTTTGTTGCATCGTAGCAAGCATTATCAACTCTCTTTAAAGCGGAGGTCAGGATGGTCTCAGGTGCCAGTGAGCTCTGGTCAGAGTCAACACCGATTGCCCAGATACCGTTCTCCTTGCAGCCATCGATAACACCGATACCGGTACCACCTGCTGCGTGGAAGATAACGTCTGCGCCCTTTGTTACCATGGTGTTTACTGCGGACTTTCCACCAGTTGCATCACCAAAATTGTTTGCATTGTACTGAAGGATGGTTGCATCCGGATTTGCATCCAGAACACCTGCTAAGTAACCATAGCCGAAGGAGTTCATGGTCTCATTTGCCGCTCCAGTAACGAAGCCGACGATGTTGCTCTCGGTTGTGTAACCAGCTGCCAGACCTACCAGATAGGAAGCCTGCTCCTGCTCGAACATCATACAGGTAACGTTGTCCAGATCTGCGTTGGAAGCATCATCAATGATCGCGAACTTCTGATCCGGATACAGCTCTGCTGCGTCACGAACTGCATCAGCCATCATGTAACCAACGCATACGATCAGGTCATAATCCTCATCAAGGAAGCTCTCGATATTCGGAACATAATCTGCATCACCCTTGGACTCGATGTACTTAACCTCACAGCCGAATGCCTCGCCTGCTCTCTGTAAGCCTTCCCATGCAGACTGGTTGAAGGAGCCGTCGTTTACGCCGCCGACATCGGTAACCATACCAATCTTAAATCCAGTACCGTCGATATCCTCTTCGGTCTCAGCCTCAGTCTCTTCTTCAGAAGACTCCTCAGAAGATGCTTCTTCGCTAGATGCTTCCTCAGTATCTGCTTCACTGGACTCTTCCTCTGAAGATGCCTCTTCGCTAGATGCTTCCTCGGTGTCTGCTTCACTGGATTCTTCCTCTGAAGATGCCTCTTCGCTAGATGCTTCCTCAGTGTCTGCTTCGCTGGACTCTTCCTCTGAAGATGCCTCTTCGCTAGATGCTTCCTCGGTGTCTGCTTCACTGGATTCTTCCTCTGAAGATGCCTCTTCGCTAGATGCTTCCTCAGTGTCTGCTTCACTGGATTCTTCCTCTGAAGATGCCTCTTCGCTAGATGCTTCCTCAGTGTCTGCTTCGCTGGACTCTTCCTCTGAAGATGCCTCTTCGCTAGATGCTTCCTCGGTTGCTGCCTCGCTGGACTCTTCCTCTGAAGATGCTTCCTCGCTAGATGCTTCTTCAGTCTCAGTTTCTGTAGAAGCTTCTTCGCTGGACTCTTCCTCGGTCTCAGCCTGTGCAGAAACGTCCTCGCTGCTTGCCTCTTCAGAAGATGCCTCTTCACTCTTTGCCTCTGTGGACTCCTCCTCAGAAGATGCTGTCTCTGTTGCAGCCTCTGTAGCTGCCTCGGTTTCCTTCTCGGTAGCTGCTTCTGTAGCTGCCTCGCTAGTAGCCTTCTCAGTCTTAGCCTCAGTTGTTGCTACCTCTGTTTTCTTCTCAGTAGCTGCCTCAGTCTTTGTTGCTTCTGTCGTCTTCTTTGTGTCAGACTTATTACTACTACAAGCAGTAAGAGATGCTGCCATAGAGCCTGCCATCAGAACGGCAAAAAGTTGTTTCTTTCTCATCGTCGACTCCTCCTTATTAAGATGCTGCGTTTTTGATAACGCTCCGATTCTTGTTCATTGTAACACGTTGCTTTTGTGCCGTCAACAAGCACCTTACGGATTTTTTTGAAAAATCTTGCTTATATTTTACTTATTTTCACCATTCTGGTTAGAAAGGTGCTGGCGAATACGGTTTTGAATCATTTCCTTCGCTACCATATTCATTCCGCCCTCAAGCACGATAATGTCCGCGTTCTTTTTGCTTGGCTCTACGAACTCCTCATGCATCGGCTTTACAGTATTCATATACTGCTGAATTACGGACTCAAGAGAGCGTGCGCGCTCAATTACATCGCGCTGAATTCTGCGGATGATACGAATGTCTGCATCAGTATCGACGAAAATCTTGATATCCATCTCCTTACAGAGTTCCTTGTTTTCAAAAATCAGGATTCCTTCTACTATAATAACATTCGTCGGATAAATGACCTGAAAATTACGGCTTCTGTTGTGAATGGTGTAATCATAGATCGGGCAGTTGATCGGATTGCCGGCCTTTAACTGGCGAAGATGCTCTAACATCAGCTCCGTATCAAACGCATTCGGATGATCATAGTTTAAATGCGTTCTCTCCTCATAAGTCATGTCATCGTGTGCCTTGTAGTAGTCATCATGTTTTAATACGGTGATCTGATCACCAAAGTGGTTAACCAACTGCTTGGTCAGTGTGGATTTTCCACTGCCAGTTCCTCCTGCAATTCCGATTACCAGAACATTGTTATTCATCTGCCTTCTCCTTTGCTGCCTTGTCTTTTTTGATCATGCTTCTGAGTGCCTCTACTGCGGTAGTGATCGCACGCTCGGTATCGTGAACAACCGGATTTTCCAATCCTTCCTTTGCACGCTCCTGATTTGCCACAACAAGGAAAATAGAACCGACACGCACATGTAGGTAATTTCCAACAACAAACAAAGCTGCAGACTCCATCTCAGATGCAAGACAGCCTAATCGCTTCCATGCTTCCCACTTATGCAACAGCTCATAGCTAACTGGCTTAGTCTCTGGCTCGTGCTGACCATAAAATGCATCCTTACACTGAACAACACCAACGTGATATGGGTAGTTCTTCTCCTCTGCCGCCTTCACTAGCTCCTGCACCATATGGAAATCCGCTACTGCCGGATACTCGATCGGCGCATACTCTCTGCTGGTTCCTTCCATACGGATCGCACCGCTTGCGATGACTAAATCGCCGCTCTTTACTGGAATCTGCATACCGCCGCAGGTACCCACACGTACAAAGGTATCTGCACCGATCTTTACTAACTCTTCCATTGCGATGGATGCGGAAGCGCCGCCGATACCAGTTGAAGTTACGCTGACCTTCTCGCCATCAAGATAACCGGTGTAGGTCACAAACTCACGGCTGTCTGCCATCTTTACCGGATTGTCAAAGTGAGCTGCGATTTTCTCACAGCGCTTTGGATCGCCCGGAAGGATCACATAACGACCAACATCGCCCTCTCCTAACTGAATGTGATACTGCAATTCTGGTTTTTCTGAATAATTTACCATACGTTCATTTCCTTTTCATTTGTTCTTATTTTATTACATCAAAGCTTTTCCTGCACTGAATGCCTTTGCAAACTTGTCTGCTACCTTGTTCGCAGATGCGATGCCAACATAATCACAAGCTGCTGCATTCATCGCATCTGGTGTGCCATCCTCTCCATAAGTTGCAATAATAAATACTGGCTGCGGATAGGTATATGCCTTTGCTCCAAAATTCTTTCTCATCGTTTCTATCTCCTAATGATAAATAGAATACCGATTCAAAGCATTCGTCTTTTGTTTTGCTTTGAACCGGTACAAGAAAAAACAGCGTTAGTAAACCTTTTTCATCAGGTCTTCGATCTCATCAATGCTTCTCGGAATGCCTCTGGAAAGGTTCTCACAGCCATCCTCTGTCACAAGGCAATTATCCTCTAAGCGGAAGCCAATGCCCCACTCCTCATGATAAATACCGACATCGATACAGAATACCATACCAGGTGCAATGGTTTCTGGTGTCTTTACCACATCATGCACATCGTAACCGACATGATGTGCACCGCCATGCCACATATAGGTACCAATCTGGCTGACATCAGAGAGTACACCTGCATCCTTTAAACGCTCTGCATTGTAACGGCGAATGGTACCGTCCACATCCACCATCTTCATACCAGGCTTGATAATCTCAAACATATGATTTGAAGTTGCATATGCACACTCGTACAGAAGGCGCTGCTTATCGCTGTATTTTCCATTGCACGGCCAACCTCTGGAAACGTCTGTCATCACATTATCATAGTAGCCGCCAACATCATTCAGAATCATATCGCCATCCTTGGCTTGTCCGGTATAGCTGTAATAATGGATGCAGAAATTGTTCTGTCCTGCGGAAATAATCGACGGGAACGCTGGTCCCTGCGGTCCAAACTGACCAAGTGCATGATCAAACTCTGCCTTATACTGATACTCATACATGCCAGGCTTGGACGCCTTCATCATTGCAGTGATTCCAGCCTTTGTGATCTCCTCTGCCTTTCGCATCGCCTCGATTTCGCACGGCTGCTTGATGGTACGCAGCACACTAACCAGATCGTTGGCATTTTGCACTCTCAGATAGGCATACGTCTGTGCCGCCTCTTTTGCAAACGCAAATGCCGGTGTCTCCTCGCCATCTGCTGCCGCTCTGTACAAATCCAGATACAAATTCTCATAATTTCCACTCACTGCCATGCGATGGAACATCGTCTCAAACATGCTGTTTGGATAAATCTGCTCGATGCCCGATTTCTCAGCTACCTCTTCCTTTGTCAGACGACGTCCAGTCCAACGCTCTGCCATTGGATCAGATGGAAGCACAAATACCATCTCGGTAACACTCTCATCTTCTTTCCTTGCCATCAGAACAAATTCCTTGCTCTCTAGTCCAGTCAGATAAACAAAGGAACGATTCGCATAAAATGGATAATACTCATCGTTTGTCTTTGTCTTTTCTTTTCCTGAAAATAATACCATCAGTGAGTGTGGCTTCATCATCTTGTAAAAACGCTCACGGTTTCCTTTATGGAATTCCTTATTCATTTCTTATCTCCTCGTCTTCATTTGTTTTGTCTCTTTGACACAAACAATGGCAGCTGTTATCCGCTATTTGTTATTATAGCATTTTCCTTGTTGGAAAACAAGCTTCACCCCAGAATTTTTCCAAGGGTACCAATCATCTGGTTACTGTTCACGGGTGGGCTTGTGTCAAACACTATAATACATTATACTGAAGGA
>CAVCXB010000074.1:0-15099 GCA_963605535.1 Wujia chipingensis | reverse complement strand
TGAGGTATTTTTTTCGTCAATCTCTTGACCTATTTAAAGTATACAGGAAGCTTTCAACTGCACCTTTCCTACCAAAAACGATATCTCCTGTTATAAGTTTATGAGCAGACAGCCTTTTCAATGTTTCACTGCTGACTGCTTCCAATTTATCCATATTAACTGTAGCAAATCCCAAATTGCGAACATTTAATACTGGTGTTCCATGACTAACATATTCCGATGCTTTAAGCTGAGTACCGAATGGTCCCGTCTTAATTCCAACGTGACCACATTCTACTAATTTTTGAATCGAAACATAATTCATTTGTACAACCTTCCTAACCTATGTATTTTCTATGATCCTGTTTTACATTACTCTGCTTAACCATAGCATACTGCAAAGTAGTATCAATCCGCTTATGACCTAACAATTGTTGAAGCTGTTCTATCGGCATTCCTTTATCAATCGCCATCGTTGCAAGTGTTCTTCTAAATTTATGCGGATGTACCTTTTCAATTTCTAATTTTTTACCCATTTCCCGCAGCCGTGCTTCAATACCTCCAATCCTAATTCTTTCAAATGGAGAACGCAGTGTTACAAATAATGCCGGATTCTCATCTGTTCTACTATTGATATAATTCTGTAAGTGAATCTTGGTTCGAGCATCAAAGTACACTACTCTTTCCTTATCGCCTTTACCAAATACAACACATTCTCGTTCATTGAAATCAATATCTGCCTTATTTAGTAACACCATCTCTCCAATACGCATTCCTGTTGATGCTAGCATATCTATAATCGCAAGATCACGAAGTTCTACACAATTATCACGCATTTTCTCCAAGTCTTCATCTGTATATGTTTCTTTTACATTACTCGCTGTTTTTACTTTATGAATTCTGCGGACTGGACTTTTTATGATATAATTCTCATCCTCCAGCCATGAAAAAAAGCTAGATAGAATTCTTCGGATATTATCAATCGTCACCCGACTTGGATTATTTTTCTGTTGATAATTAGTTAAATATATTCGCAAATCTTCAGTCTGTATATGACGAACATTTTTTCCAACTGCTTCAGTCATATTTTCTATTGTAGTCCGATAATATTTCAATGTTTTTTCTGAACAGCCTTCAATACGTTTTGCCGTTATAAAGGTATCAGTCAACTGATTACCATCTTCTTCATTACTTATTGTTTGCATTTTAATTTCACAATCAAACAATTCATGTTCCAATACACTTTTTAATCGTTGTAGTTGTACATTATCAAGATGCTGCAACATTTGCTGAATGATTGATTCAATAATCTGCTGTTTCATAAATAGTCATTCTCCTTTCTTTTTCCAGAGAACAACTCAACGGCAGTTCTATTGGTCTTACTTCTGCCGTTGTTAGAAGTTAATCATTTGGCTAAAGGCAATACTCTACAGTTACAAATAGACTTATTCTCCATAATATCCTGTATCAGCTAGCTCTCGCCACTTAAAATACATTTCCTTGTAATTTTCCTTTATAAATTTTCTTATTTGTCGGACCTCTCGATCATTCAATTGTCCTTGTTTTTCTACAGTGGTATCACCATTATTTTTAACAAAAAACTTAGCTGATCCTGCCTCTGTAAGTTTTCTATCACTTGCATGGACATGCATTGCTTCAATGATACAGCTTGAAGTGTAATAAAGATAATAACCACATACCTTAAATCCATAATATTTAGGCATTACAATCCTCCATAAATTGCTTATTATTCTCATAATAGTCCAAAGCAATTTGAGTTTCAATATCATCCATATTTGTTTCAACTATCTTATCATTAAGAATTACTGCTGCATGATTCAAATAATCGAGATTCAGCACTCGAATATATTCACCATCTTTTGTAAAAGCATACCCATTAACTATCATATCAGCCTTATCAGCAATTTCTTTAACATCAAGCTGCATAATCAATTTTTACCTCCTTAATTGGTTCCAAAAACTTTTCCACGTCATAATATAATTTATCCAGTATCGGTATCAAGTCAATATACTCTTCTACCTCACCTATATTTTTATATCTCGCCATCACAACCAGATATCCATGATCCCATTCTACAACCTTTGTATATCGTTCCAACCGCGTTGATGTCATAAACCGAATAATATCATTGTTAAATTGAAATATTGTATATTCACCTTTACTTTTTAAAATAGCACATTGATTCATATCCTACCTCCAATTTTTTAAATAGATTGCTCAGTTTCAAACAAGAATTTAGTGGCTTAGAGGTCGAGGTCGGAAACATCAAGTTCGCCAGACATAAGCTTTGGTAGTAAAGTATCACGTAGCTTTGCAAGCTTAATAGTTTCTTTTTGATTAGAAAGTATCATTTCAAATAATGGCTTGCATAAAAAATCAAAATCACGTAATACCTGCTTGGATGGAATTGTAACTTGTATTTTCCCAAACTGTGTTTTGTTTAAGTTGACAATAGTGCTACCGCTCTGTCCCAGTTTATTAATAGTCTCAGAAAGTGTTTGCATTAGTAAGTAAATGTAATATGCAGAAATTTCTTCTTTAGGAACTATTGAGTTAATCTGTTGATTAGATTGACTCTCTTCTGATACTAAAGTTACCAGACCAGCTGTCCCTATACAACTTACACATACAGTATTAGGTGGAAGATTTTTCTTCGGTTGAGAAGCAACACCTGCTACTGAAAGATACCGCTCGGTGGAAACATTATAAACGCAGCCATGCATATCAGGAATTGTTATGAATGGAGTATTACCACCATAATATTCAGTTTTCTTGGTGGGTGGTGTTTTTCCACATATGATTTCAGTTCCGAGATCATCAATCGTGCCATCTATCCAGTCAGTTGGCTTCATTCCGTCAAAAGGTTTATAATTAACAAACCAAGAACAGTATAAGGCTTGGGCTTGCTGAAGCAAATTCTTGTTTATTTTTTTATTTATATCTATTTTTGCTCTAATATCCTCAAGTAATCGAACCACCTTTCTTTGATAATCAATTTCTGGTATATCAATTTCAAGCCGTTGAAAGGTTGTTGTTGCTCTAGCTAATGCAGGCACGCCTACCTGAGATGCATTTGATAACAACTCATACTGTCCTTGTCTCGTATGATAATAATAAACTAAATATTCTGGTAAAACCTTATTATTACAACGAAACCGAAACTGACTCTGCGAAATTACATACCTATCATACAATGAATTTTCTGGTATAAAAGAAATTTGACCTAATGTTCCTCGATGTGTAACAACTACATCACCTCGATACGCATTTGCCTTTCCAAGATAATTTGCTTTTTCTTCTGTTACATACCTAAAAGAATCATCATTCATAGCAAAATCTGTTAAATTGCTACCATTAAGTACTGGAATACCAGAATCAACAAAACATTCTTTCTTAATATTAGAGCCAAACGGTCCCATTGATATTTCAGAAAGAAGTTCAGCAACAGAATAATGTTCAAATTTCATACCCAATCGCCCCCAGTTTCTTTCGTATTTCTTCTTCAAGCTCATGAGACTTTTCAAACAATCCTGCCAATTCACTGGTCAATCTCGTCATTTTCTCCTCAAATGGCTCTCCATCATCTTCCTGCTCCTCGATTCCTACATATCTTCCCGGAGTAAGAATATAATCTTGTGCTGCAATATCTTCAAGAGTAGCCACTTTGCAGAATCCCTTTACATCTTCAAGTGTTCCATCCTGGAAAGCTTCAAACGTATCTGCCAGCTTTTGGATATCTTCCTCTGAAAAATCACGATGTTTGCGGTCTACCATATGGCCCATTTTACGTGCATCAATAAAAAGTGTCTTGCCCTTCTGCTTTTTGCCTTTTGTGATAAACCACAGTGTTACAGGAATGGTTACGCTGTAAAAAAGCTGCGTTGGCATCGCAATGATTCCCTCTACTAAATCGTCTTCAATGATTTTCTTACGAATTTCACCCTCACCGCTTGTCTGACTAGAAAGCGCACCATTTGCTAATACAAGACCAATCTTTCCATTTGGGGCAAGATGATGAATCATATGCTGAATCCATGCATAGTTGGCGTTTCCTGCTGGTGGCAAACCATATTTCCAGCGTTTGTCATCCTGTAACTTATCCTGATTCCATGGGTGGTAGTTAAATGGTGGATTTGCAAGGATAAAATCAGCCTTCAAAGTTGGATGCAAATCGTTTGTAAACGTGTCCGCATTATATGGACCTAAATCTGCATCAATTCCACGGATTGCCATATTCATCTTTGCCATCTTCCATGTATCTGGATTTGCTTCCTGTCCATATACGGAAATATTACCTCTTCTTTTACTGTGCGCTTCAATAAATTTCTCACTCTGTACAAACATACCACCAGAACCACAACAGCAGTCATATACACGGCAATTATCAAATGGGCGAAGCACGGAAACTAAGGTTTTAACAATGCTTGACGGTGTATAGAACTCACCACCGCCGACACCTTCCTTTTCTGCAAACTGAGCGATACAATATTCATATGTACGTCCCAGAAGGTCCTCACTGGCTTCTGTGTCACTCATATCAATATTGTTGGTAAAAATATCAACTACATCACCCAGAATTCTCTTATCCAAATCTGGACTTGCGTAATTCTTCGGCAATACATTCTTTAATGTTTTATTTTCACTTTCAATTGCACGCATTGCATTGTCGATAATACTTCCGATTTCTGGTGTATGTGCATTTGATGCAATGTTACTCCATCTAGCCTCTTCTGGCACGAAAAAGACATTTTCCATCATATAGGCATCGCGATCATCTTCAAAACCATCGCCCTCTTCGATAAGCTCCTCACGTCTTTTATCAAATGCAGCTGAAATATAGCGAAGAAAAATCAGTCCAATAATAACCTTTCTGTATTCTGCTGCTGGGATATGACCCCAAAGGACACAGGCTGCATCCCATAATTGCTTTTCAAACCCAATATTGGCATTTGTTTTATCCGCCATTTTGTATTTCCTCCATCCGTATCTCACGTTTTTTCTTATGTATTTTGTGCTTACTTTTGTACTTCTAATTCAAGTATATTATAAATATAGCACCAAGTAAAGTCAATATTTTCGCATATTTCAAGACCCTTTCGGATGCTATCTCGTAACCTAGATGCGCGGTGAGACGAGTTGCTTTTACGAGGCGATTCCCGTGTGGGAGCGGACTTACGCAGTAACTATGACAAAAAGGTGCGTAGAAGGTGCCGCGGGAACAAGGGGCGCCGACAAAACAATCGGCGAACCGCGCTCACGAAACTTCCGGGAATCCAGTACACCAAAAACTTGCCGGATTCGAGTCAGACACCAAGCGGAAATGCCGCGGAGCCGAAGGCGACCAAAGGCTTGCAGCGCAGGTATCTGGCGAGAAGCCTCGTGTTGCTCCGGGTTGCACCTCTTAATCTTCCGGAATTCACATACTTCCGGGCTACATCATAATCTTCCGGGTTGCCACAAAAAGAAGAAACGGTACAGCCCACTTTCGCAAGCCATACCGTCTCGGGTCAAAATATCTTTAATTTTTACAATTCATTTCTTGGATTCCTGCTACCAAAAAAGTACCGGGAATCCAAGAACTCCAGATTCATGCATTAGTGCTGTCTCTTGCTATCATTCAAAACAGCGGTCAAAAATGCCAACGCCAAGCCCTGTCCCCATCCCTGGATCCAAGCCTTCGGAACGCCCATATATCCCTCGCGGTCCTTCATAACAGCAGTACCGCCAGATACATTCAATACTCTTCCATCGGTAGAAATATTCTCCAGAATGCCCTTTAATGCCTTCTGAACATACTTTGCGTGAAGCGGATTGTTCATCTCAACCATAGCAGCTGCGATACCTGCGGATGCAGATACTTCCTCGTAAGCTTCCTCATCGTCAAGAATCGTTCTCCACAGACCATTCTCAGTCTGAACAAGCTTCAATGCAGCCAGCTGGTCACGCAAAGAGCACTCAACATCCATGCACGGCGGGAACAGATACCAGTCAAACAGGTTCTTCTTTACCTGAGACATCGTGTAAGCTGCCCATGCATTTGCACGGCCCCAATAGAAGCCAGACATATGATCCTTATGAACGTTATTGTAGCCATGATACCACAGGCTGGTCTCCTTGTTCTGTAAATACTGGATATGCCAATAATACTGATTCAGTGCATCATTGATGATATCCATTGCCTGCGGCTGATACTCCATGATTGCAGCATCCTTCGGATCATCTGCATTCAGCATACGAAGCTTGGAACCAACGCGAAGCATTAAGAACGCTGCCATGAAAAGCGTATCTGCCCAGCACTGCTCCGGGAAATCATTGTTACTGGAAACGGTGTGCTGCAATACATGATCGCCAAAACGAAGCGCATCGTTTCTAAGGTACTCAATCTTGCTCATAACCAGATCCCAGTACTTCTTGTCACCGGTGTACTCGTACAGCGTGATCAGGCAGTGACCCATTGCACAGGTATTTACGTTCCAAGACGGCAGACCCATCTCAATGTACTCATCTACCCAGTTCTTTAAGAAATCCATGTACTCCGTCTTTCCGGTTGCCTTATAAGCCTCTGCCAGACCATAGTAAGCAACGCCACATGGCCAATCCCATGTCAGATCCATGGTCATCGTTTTCTTTGCCACGCGGTCAATCGCGGACAAAATCTCTTCATTATCAAATGAAATCTTCATGTTTTCCTCCTGGATTATAAAATCTTTGTTGCAAATGGCTCAAGCTCTACGGTTACATCACCCTTTGCGGTCTTAATTACTGTCTTCTGTGTCTCACCGCTGTTGTTGATTACTACAAGCTTATCAATTCCCTCATAGTATGCACACTCGGTATACAGGTTGTCGCAGATGTAATCTCTTACCTTATCTTCCTCGCCCATCAGGGTCAACAGCGCTCTCATTAAGAAACGTGTAGACTCCTTGGATACGCGGAAGGAGGACAGATACATTGCCTTACCTGCACCAAACTGATTCAGTGTGATAAGCGGTGTCTTTCCGTTTGCAGCCAGTACGCTTACGTTTGCATTCTTGCAGTAAACGCCCGGATTCTCAACCATAGTCTCACCGATGTTTGGTGTATCTTCCATTGCGAATGCGCCCTCAGTAACTGGATTACCATACTTTCCGATGCACTTCTTGGTACCCAGATCCTTGTCTACACCAAATACAGAAGCCAACTGGAAGAAGTTTCCGTTTGCCCATACAGCAGAAGGATCATTTACGCCGAGCAGTCCGCCGCCATTGTGAACGAATGCCGTCAGTGCCTCGATTACACCTGCTTCCTTCCAGTAATCGCCGCCGCTCCATGCGCTGTTTGCAGCACCTGCGTTGATGATGACCTTTACATCCTCCGGAATGCCGTTTGCCAGTACATCATCAAAGCTCATGAACTGTACATCAAATGGAAGACCAGAAATAGCGTCAAGAAGGTTTGTCAGATCGACTTCTGGATGCTCATGCAGATGACCGCTGCAGATCCAGGAACGAAGGGAACCCCATGCGGTCAGCACGACTACCTTTCCTGGCAGTGTGTATGGCTCACAGGATGCGTTGAAGCTCTTTAACAGACGGAACTCATCTGCTACCTGTGCAATGTAATCGCAGAAATCCGGGAATGGCTCTACCAAATGCAGATAGCCGCCCAGACCGATACGATCGACCGGCTTACGAAGCAGCGCACGGCGAACATTTACCCAGTAACGGCTTGCATCCAGCTTTGGATTTCCGCCCGGTGCGAAGGTAGGCTCTCCGGTCAGTCCTGTCGGGAACAGATATGGATGGAAACGAAGCTCATGGGTAACACCATCAACACCTGCACACAGACGTGCCTCGAAACCATTGAATACACACTTGATCAGTCCGTCGAAACCGAAATCCTTAAAGCGCTTGGAGTACGGCTCAACACCAATCCAGCTGTCATCGTAGAAGACATATGCCTTTTTTCCATAGCTGTGAACAATATCAATTAACTTCTTTCCGAAGCTTACAACAAATTCATTAATGAAATCCATCCATGCACGGTACTTCTTGGACGGAACATTGTGGGTGGATGTGTAAAGACCTGCGTTGACAAAATCTTCAGAAGTCATCGCATAGCCATACTTCTTCTCGAACTCCTTGAGTGCAAGCGGTGTGGTGGTCATTGCGTAGGAACCCCAGTCGGAGAATGCATCTCTGCAATTCTTGTCATCCTTCCAGAACCATGCAAAGTTATAGAACATGGAAGTAAAACGTACAACGGTGGTATCTGGGTTCTTCTCACACCACTGGGTCATCCACTCGATCATGTGAGCCTGTGTCTCCGGATATCTCGGATCAACTGCCATCAGATGCTCCTTATCACCCCAATCGTTTGTGATATGGTTGTACATGGAAATCTCTTCCCAGATACGAACAGCTAAGAAGTTTACGGTGTAGTTGTGCCATGGTGCTGCACCCGTAACGGTTACGGTCTCAGTCTCTGGATCAAAACTCCAGCTCTTTGTCTCCTCGCCTGTGGTACGATCAAATACCTGCCAGTATGCCAGTGCCTCCTCAGACTTGTTGAGTGTGAACTGCTGCCTGAAATATCCCTTTAACGGACTGATCACTACGGTGTCGGACTCTGCCATAACCGGCTCGCTCATCAGGAAATTCTGCTGAAGCTTGTCTGTGTTCTCCTTTGCCCATGCATTGTCCGCACGAATCACGCAGATTGTGGAATAAATGCCATAACCTGCCTTTGTAATATCATCAGAAAGCTTGGTTCCGTCGCTGTCACGGATTACGTCTGCCCCCCACTTTTCTGCCATTTTTAATGTAAGGTTCTCAAAACCTGCTTCGCCAGGCAATGTAAAGCTGCCCTTTTTGATTTCTGCCATCTCTTCCTCCCTTTCCTGAAAAGGGTCTTTCCCCTTTCATACATTCGGTAATTACCCTTATCATACCCGAAATATTTGGTGAAATCTAATCATATTCCGATCATTTCTTTGCATTTTTGACGAAATATAGCACCATTGTTAATCTCTTCACATGCATTTTTAACAAAGCACTCAGGAAGTTCCGTTTCCCATTGTTTGAGACTTGCAAGTGCCCGCATTTTCGATTACAATCAAGTACAGTGGCGAACCAAGAGAAATCGGTATCCTCCACTGACATAAGGCAGGTCACAGTCGAACGATTTTCGACATATCAGACTTCGTAAAAATACCGACTGTGAGTTGAAACAGGAAAAAAATCCAGAAAGGATACATGTATTATGGAAAAAATTGCAAGCTTTCAGGTGAATCACCTTACTCTGGTCCCAGGCGTCTATGTCTCCCGCCGTGACCACGCTGGAAAAGAGATTGTTACTACGTTTGATCTTCGTATGACTCGTCCAAATAAAGAGCCTGTCATGAACACAGCGGAGGTTCACACACTTGAGCACCTTGGTGCTACCTTCCTGCGCAATCATCCGGTATGGAAGGACCGCGTGATCTATTTTGGACCGATGGGCTGTCGCACCGGCTTTTATCTGATTCTCGCAGGTGAGCTTGAACCGATGGACATCGCCGAACTTCTTCGTGAGCTGTACGCGTTTATGGCTGATTTTGAGGGCGACGTACCGGGTGCCGATGCGATCTCCTGCGGAAACTATCTGGACATGAATCTTCCGATGGCAAAATATCTGGCAAAGCGCTACTTAGACAATGTATTAGCAAATTTAAGTGAGGCGAATACCGTTTATCCAGCATAATAGCACACGCAAACTGCAAAAAATGCACAGCCGTGAGAATTTCTTCCCGCAGCTGTGCATTTTTCTTTTTATAAATTTTCTTCTTATAAATTTTATAAAATAGTGGTAATGCTTAGTCCTCGTCTTCCTCTTCTGGCTGATTCCAGTTGTGATATACTTCCTGTACATCATCGTCATCATCCAGCATATCCAGAATACGGTTCATCAGCTTTACATCGTTCTCAGATGTCAGATCAACATAGTTCTGTGGGATCATGGTAACTTCTGCGCTTGCCATCGGAACACCAGCCTGCTCAAGAGCCTCTCTTACCTCAGAGAAGTTATCCGGATCGGTGTAGATCTCAAAGCAGTCCTCTTCCTCAGAGAAGTCCTCTGCACCTGCATCCAGAGCGGTCATCATCAGCTCATCTGCATCTCCCTCGTACTCTTCCTTGTCAACGATAATCTGTCCCTTGTTATCAAACATAAAGGATACGCAGCCATTGGTTCCAACATTTCCGCCGCCCTTTGTGAACGCGTTACGCACGTTGGATGCGGTACGGTTACGGTTGTCGGTCAGTGTCTCTACGATGATAGCGGTTCCGCTTGGGCCGTATCCCTCGTAAGTGATGGACTCGTAGTTTGCAGCGTTTGCATCGCCTGCTGCCTTCTTGATGCTACGGTCAATGGTATCGTTTGGCATGTTGTTTGCCTTTGCCTTTGCAATGACATCACGCAGCTTGCTGTTGTTTGCCGGATCTGCTCCGCCTTCCTTTACTGCAACTGCGATCTCACGGCCGATACGGGTAAATACTTTTCCCTTTGCGGCATCGTTCTTTTCCTTCTTATGCTTAATATTGGCAAATTTAGAATGTCCTGACATTTTTAACGCTCCTTTGTGACTTAAAACTAAATTATGTTTTTTAACTGATTTATCTTACCATGTATTTTTCAATCTTGCAAGTATGATTTGCCGTTAACGGCTGAAAATCTTTGTTTTCTGCGCTCCTTTTATGTAGGAGTGATATCTAAGCTGACGCGCAGTGCCTCGTCGATCTGCCGAATCATATCCGGTTCGAGATGGCAAACCTTCTCGCGCAGCCTCTGTTTGTCAATTGTGCGAAGCTGTTCGAGCAGCACAACCGAGTCTTTTACAATGCTGCAGCAACGCGAGTCGATGACAACATGCGTTGGCAGCTTTGCCTTTGACATGCGTGATGTAATCGCGGCACAGATTACTGTCGGGCTGTGCCTGTTTCCCATATCATTTTGTATAATCAGTACCGGACGGACGCCGCCCTGCTCGGAACCGACTACTGGGCGAAGATCCGCATAATAAATATCACCTCTACGGATTACCATATCTGCACACTCCAATTTTCTTTTAGGATATCCTAAGTATTTCCGTCAGGAAAAATCTTATTCATCCTATTCTATTGTATGTGCAGATAGCAAGGGAAGCCATCGGAAATGGGGAGCCACTGGGGACGGGAAAAGTGGCACTAAAATGCCGCATTTTCCCGTCCCCGATGGCTCCCAGCAGCTCCCGCTAGTTGTTACATGAAGTCTCTATACTCATCCTCGTTGTAATCCTTGCTTCCTACGACCTCGCCGTGGCGATAATAAACACGCGGAATACGCTTTCCAAGGTCGCACAAAAGCTCATAATTAAAGCTTCCAGCAAGCTCAGAAACTTCCTCTGCGCTAAGCTCCTCATCTCCACTCTTTCCGACTACGACGACTTCATCACCTTCCTTTGCCTCGGGAATATCGGTGATGTCTACCATGGTCTGATCCATGCAGATGCGGCCTAAGATCGGCGCACGCTTACCGCAGATCAGCACGCTTCCCTTATTGGAGAGTGCTCGCGGATAACCATCGCCGTAGCCGATCGGAATGGTTGCGACAACGGTTGGATGGTCGGTTACAAAAGTAGCTCCATAGCCGATTGCGGTCCCTGCCGGAACCGTCTTGATATACGCAGCCTCTGACTTTAAGGTGAGTGCCGGGGTCAACGCTACGATATCCTTTGTCACCTCGTCGGACGGATAATAGCCGTACAGCGAGATGCCGATGCGAAACAGATTGCCCGGTGCATCCGTCATCCAGATGCCTGCCGCAGAGTTCGCACAGTGGCAGATCGGCGGACAGCAACCTGCCTTCTTAAGACCTTCTACCGTCTCTGCAAAACGCTTCTGCTGCTCAATCGCGCCCTGATTCTCGATCATGTCGGCAGTTGCCATATGCGTAAAGATACCTTCTATGCAGATGCCCTCCAGTGAAGACAGCCACGGTACAAATGTAAGTGCATGCTCCGGCATCATGCCGATACGGCTCATTCCAGTATCGACCTTTACATGTACATATGCCTTTTTTCCGATTCGCTGTGCCGTCTTTGAGAGCAGCTTTAACTTCTCTTCCTCAAATCCAGCGTAGCGAATTTCTCCTTCGATCATCTCGGCAAAACGATCTGGATGAATATAGCCCAGTACCAGAATCGGCTTTGTGATATGGTGTCGACGTAAATTAAGCGCCTCATCAATTGTGGCCACTGCATAGCCCCATACCAGATCGTCAATCGTCTTTGCAATCGGGACAGCACCCAGTCCATACCCATCTGTCTTGATGACGCCACAAAGCATTGCCTGACTTGGCACATTGGCTCGAAACGCCTCCATATTGGCCCGGACGGCATCCAGATCGACCTCTGCCCAGACTCTGTGATACTTATGCATATGCATCTATTTCTACCTTCTTCCTGCTTGTTTCTATTAAGACTAAGACCTTTGACAGCCCATCCGTCAGATCGCGCGCAATCATGCTATATGGACTCTTTTCTTTCGCCGCCTCATCACCTGCTGCTCCGTGCAGCCAGACACCAAGAACTGCCGCTTTTTGTGCGGGCAATCCCTGTGCGGCAAGTGATGCGATCACGCCTGTTAATACATCACCACTTCCGCCAGTTGCCATACCACTATTTCCAGTAAGATTTAAATAGCGCTTCCGCCGTGTGTAAATGACTGTTCGCGCATCCTTGCAGACACAGATACAACCAAATTGTTTTTGAAGTGCCTCCGCGCAAGCAATCAAATTGGCAGCAACCTCTTTTGTTAAAATTCCAAGGAGACGCCCCAATTCACCCGGATGTGGTGTCAGAATAACGTGAAAGCCAAGTGGTACGATCTCGCCACCGGCTTTTCGTTGTTTTTCTGCCTTTTTTGCTAACAGATTGAGTGCATCTGCATCGATTACAATCGGGCATCGTTTCTCTAACTCTATTTTTTTATTTACAGACTCATTCCAATCAAGTACCGCATCCACAAGCTGCTTGGCAAGTAAATCTGTAGAAAGGCCAGGACCAACCACAATCGCCTTTGCCTTTGAAAGCTCGCCATTTACGAGTTCCTTCACAGTTTCCTCATCTGTACCCTCAGGGATGCAACAAAGCACAGCCTCTGGTAAAAGCTGCTGCAAAATAAGACGATTGCACTCAGGTGTGATGATCTCAACAAGACCCACTCCTGTGCGATAGGCAGCAAGCGCAGACAAATACGCAGTTCCTGCCATGCCCTCACTTCCTGCAAGAATTATCACTCGTCCAAAGGTTCCCTTGTTGCCCCACGGACAGCGCTCACCAAGAAGACACACCGCATCCTCCTGCTCGAATGCCTCAAATGGCGCCCCATCAATGTGATGAATTGCTTCTTTTGGAAAACCAATGTCACAGATCATCGTCTTTTTCGCTACTGCAGCGCCTGGATAGACAAACTGTCCAACCTTTCCATAGCCAAAGGTAATCTGTACATCGGCCTGAATACAAGCGCCAAGCATCTGGCCACTTCCGGCATCCACACCGGAACAGATATCAACGGCAACGCCGTACGCACCACATTCTGCCCTGCGTGTATTCCACTCCTCAATCGCAGCTCGGTAAACACCTGTCACCTCACGGGCCAGACCAATGCCAAACAATGCATCGATATAAACATCTGCCTGTGGATACTGCTTCGATAAATCCACCTTCCACTGCTCGAACAATTCTCCAGCAAACTTTGTTCCATTGAAATCTTCTTTATCCAGACTGGAGGAAAACCAACTCACTTCGATATTCATTTTGTCGAGAAGTTTTTTTTGATAAAGCCATTCTCGCGTTGCCTTTTCACACTTTCCAACAGCAAGAACACGAACATCCCAGCCATTTTGTACAAGAATCCTTGCCACTGCCAGACCATCCGCTCCGTTGTTTCCCATGCCACACAAAAGAAATGCCGCCCCCGGCTTACGCATAGAGATAATGTGCTGCGCCACACAGAGGGCTGCGCGCTCCATTAACACCAGACTTTCCATACCAAATTCCTGAATAGACCAGGTGTCCGCTTGTTTCATCTGTGTTCCTGTAAGCAATTGTTTCATATCGGTCCCCCCTTTTGCGTTCTGAGTTTATTGCCATTCATACTCCTATGAACAGCAGCTTGATTTTCATTAAACTTTCGTTGTATTCAAAAGGTTTACTCATCCTGATTGCTGAGACGATAGGAGATGCGCATCAGGCTCTCGGACAAGTGCACATTTTCTACCACTACATCATCCGGCACGCGAAGATCGGTGTGCGCAAAGTTCCAGATGCCACGGATGCCCGCACGCACAAGCTTTTGTGCGGCTGCCTCTGCGCCTGCCTTTGGCAATGTGAGTGCTGCAATCTGAATCTCATTGTGCTGGATATAGTCCTCAAGCTCATCCATTGAATATACTGGAATACCGCGCACCGTCTTTCCCTTCATCTGCGGATTGATGTCAAACATCGCCTTTGCGACAAAGCCACGGCGCTCGAAATTGGCATAGTTTGCAATTGCCTGACCTAAGTTTCCGGCACCGATAATAATCAAGTTATACGTCTTATCCAGTCCCAGTATTTTTCCAATCTCGTGATACAAATACTTTACATTATAACCATATCCCTGTTGTCCGAAGCCTCCGAAATTATTCAGATCCTGCCTGATCTGGGATGCGGTAATCTGCATTCTTTTAGAAAGCTCTCCGGAAGAAATTCGCTCAACGCCCTCCTGCATCAATTCTCCCAGATAACGGTAATACCGTGGCAACCGTTTGATAACAGCTCTGGATATTTCTCTATGCTCCATGATGTCTCCTTTTTCCTTGTCTCTGTAAATTGTTTTAAACTGTTTCTATAAATTAACTTTATAAAAGGGCTTATTAATTTAACTCAATAGAATAGTTTTCGTTAGTTTATTCTATCTCATTTATTCTATTAAGTTAAATTAAATAGTTCCTAAAAACAAATGAATGCAGCCAAACGGCTGCATTCTGTGCATAACTGCAAAACTGCGTACTAACTATTTGTAGTCTCTCCACTCCATATCACCTCGGTCAAGGCACAA
>CAVCXB010000073.1:0-15219 GCA_963605535.1 Wujia chipingensis | reverse complement strand
TTAAAGAGCTGCAGTGTATACCAGGAAATCTATGATTCCCAGTATAAAAAGACAGGAACAAAGACAGAAACAAAAACGAATGATGCAAAAGTGAATGATGCAAAAAAGACTGCTGGTAACAGCAAGAAGACAGGAAAGGAGGCGTAATCATGGCAGCGAAGAAAAAATATGATCGTACCAAGCAGAAGGAAACGCTTGGGAAAGTATTGGAATACATTCAGCATTATCGTGCCGTGCTTGTGTTCTCACTGATTCTGGCAGCAGTTACCGTTGCATGCACGCTGTATCTTCCAATTTTAACAGGAGATGCAATCAACCTGATTTTATCAAAAGGAAACGTTGACTTTGACGGCATTAAGCCAATTCTTTTCAAGGGCGCAGTTGTGATTATCATCGGTGCTGTCGCGCAGTGGGTTATGAATATCTGCAACAATCGTATCACCTACGCAGTTGTGCGCGATATCCGTCAGGAAGCATTCGAGAAAATTGAGAAGCTTCCACTGAAATACATCGACAGCCATCCATACGGTGATATCGTAAGCCGTATCATTGCCGATGCGGATCAGTTTGCAGATGGTCTGTTGATGGGCTTTACACAGCTGTTCAGCGGTGTCCTCACCATTGCCGGTACGTTGATTTTCATGCTGACAATCAACATTCCGATGACCATCGCCGTTGTTGTTCTGACACCAATTTCCTTCTTTGTAGCAGGATTTATTGCAAAGAAGACCTTCCATCTGTTCAAGAAGCAGTCTGAGACACGTGGTGAGCAGACCACACTTGTTGATGAGATGATCAACAACCAGAAGGTCGTTAAGGCATTCGGTCAGGAAGAGAAGGTTATGGATCGCTTCAACGAGGTCAATGAGCGCCTTCGTGATTGCTCCGTTAAGGCAACCTTCTTTTCCTCCATCACAAACCCGGCAACCCGTTTCGTAAACTCTCTTGTTTACGCAGCTGTGGCCGTATTCGGAAGCTTTTTCTCCATTGCAGGCGGAATCAACGTCGGCCAGCTCTATAGCTTCTTAAACTATGCAAACCAGTACACAAAGCCATTTAACTCCATTTCTAGCGTTGTTACCGAGCTTCAGAACGCACTTGCATGTGCAGGCAGACTGCTTGATCTGATCTACGAGGAGACTGAGGTACCGGATGCAGACAATGCAGAAGTATTAACAAATGTAAATGGTGCAGTCGAGCTTTCTCATGTAAACTTCTCTTACGTGCCAGAGCAGAAGCTGATTGAGGATCTGAATTTGTCTGTAAAGCCAGGCCAGAGAGTCGCAATTGTTGGACCGACTGGTTGTGGAAAGACGACACTGATCAATCTTCTGATGCGTTTCTACGATACCAATTCTGGTACAATCGAGGTCGATGGTCACAACATTCGCAATGTGACAAGAAAGAGCTTACGAGAAAATTATGGTATGGTGCTTCAGGAGACTTGGCTTAAGAGCGGTACCATCCGTGAAAACTTGATGATGGGTCGCCCGGATGCCACCGAGGAAGAGATGATTCAGGCAGCAAAGGCCGCTCATGCGCACAGCTTTATCAAGCGAATGCCAAAGGGCTACGATACCGATATCGGACAGGACGGCGGTTCTCTTTCTCAGGGACAAAAGCAGCTTCTTTGTATCACACGAGTTATGCTGTGCCTGCCGCCAATGCTGATTCTTGATGAGGCAACTTCCTCTATTGATACCCGTACCGAGATCAAGATTCAGGAGGCATTTGGCTGCATGATGCAGGGCAGAACAAGCTTTATCGTAGCGCATCGTCTGTCTACGATTCAGGAGGCCGATGTAATTCTTGTTATGAAGGATGGCCATATCATCGAGCAGGGTAACCATGAGTCACTTCTTGCAAAGAATGGATTCTATGCGAAGCTGTACAACAGTCAGTTCGCGCTGTAATTCACGCATCACAAAAAGAGTCATAAAAAGAATAAAAGAGAGCAATCATCCAGATCCTATCCTAAGTTGATTTGGGTGATTGCTCATTTTTTATAATTTCTCAAAGAAAAAGAAACGTTTAATTTTCAAATTCGTTCTCAGATTCATCGTCAAGCAGCGCAAATCCTGCGACCTGCGTGGTTGGAAGTGAGAAGACGATGGTGCCAGCCTTGCTGTTTGGTCCTGCTTTTTTTAGGATGGACTGCATGATGGCAGCTTTCTGGGAAGCAGCGGCAACGATCAGGATGACTTCCTTTTCTTCCGCGATTGTAATGTTATAAAATTTTGGTGCGCCTTTTGCACCAGTTCCTTTTCCGTGAAGGACGGTGCCGCCTCGTGCGCCTGCTGCGCGAGCCGCATTCATTACCAGATCGGTGCAGCCCTGACTGCAAACGGCAACGATCAGCTCGTGCGCATAATGAAGCGAAGGCGTGTAAGATGCATTGCTACTGGTTTCTCCATTTAAAAAAGCCACTGTTTTTCCTCCTCCAACACTTTTAATAGGGACAGCAATCACGATTCCATGGCCCGGAACACCGATATGTAAATGGCGTTTCTGGGCCTGTATTAGTTTCTTTGTCTTTTCTTCACTGGCAACAGTAAAGACGATGCGCCGCTCGGTAGACTCGATTCCAAGCAGATCAAGCATACTCTTTACGGCAGTGCCGCGTCCTGCCATGGTGATGCTTAACGGCAGATCAAGCTTGCTGCAAAGTTCCTTCAAGATGGAAAGCGAGTCTGGATTGATAATGGATATTATGTAATTCATTTTGTAGTCTCTCCTTCCCAAAGCTCAACAATATCGTAGTCTCCATAAACGGTTTCGGTTTCTTTTGTGTGCTTTTGCTTTCGCTCATAGAAGAGGCCGACAAGCTGGATGGAAACAAGTGGCATCATCGCAACGAGTGCGACTACGCCGAACGCATCCTGAAGCACATTTCCGCCGAGTGCGATGCTGGCACCCATGAAAAACTGAAGCATAAAGGTCGCCGTCATCGGACCAGAGGCAACACCACCGGAGTCGAAGGCGATTGCCGTGTAGATGTCTGGTACGAAGAAAGTCAGAATCAGTGCGGTAGCGTAGCCCGGAATCAAGAACCAGAAAAGAGAGATTCCAGTGAGGACGCGAAGCATCGAAAGCCCCATTGCAAGTGCGATTGCAACAGAAAGACTAAGTTTAATGACGCGCCCTGGAATGGCTCCGGCACTGACCGTTTCGATCTGTTTTTCAAGAACGGCAACCGCAGGCTCGGCGCTGATAATAAACCAGCCGATTACCATGGCAAGGGGAACGAGCCACCAGACACTTTTTCCAGAGGAGAGTGCAGCACCAAGTTCTGCTCCCAGCGCGGAAAAGCCGATATTAACACCAGTCAGAAAGAGTACGAGACCAACGTAAGTATAAATAAGACCGATGATAATTTTTCCGAGGTTTCGGCGATCAAGATGCAGCAGCGTAAACTGAAATAGAAAGAAGATCACAATGATCGGCAGCATGGCAACAGCGGTTTCCTTTAA
The DNA here is from genome assembly GCA_963605535.1 of Wujia chipingensis. Classification (GTDB taxonomy): domain Bacteria; phylum Bacillota; class Clostridia; order Lachnospirales; family Lachnospiraceae; genus Anthropogastromicrobium; species Anthropogastromicrobium chipingensis_A. Next base: position 11,749 of record CAVCXB010000073.1, on the reverse strand, counting down.
ATAATGAGGAATTGCATAAAGAAAGGCGTAGCCGATCGCAGTGGTAGTTTCATAGGAAGCCGTGCTTAAATCGGCAACGGCGGCGTTATCGGTGTAAAAAAAGCCAAGAATCAAGACGGCAAGCACTGGCCCAATGGAACAAAGGGCGACAAGACCGAAGCTGTCGGCCTCAGCATTTTTATCGCTTCGTACGTTGGACACACCAAGTCCTAAGGCGAGGATAAAGGGAACGGTCATCGGTCCAGTTGTTACGCCGCCGGAATCGAAGGCGATGCCGAGAAAGTTTTTGTCGGTGAAAAAAGCCAGCAGAAAAATGATGGCATAAAAGATGATCAGCAGCAGGCGAAGGCGCGTTCCAGTTAGGATACGCAGCATACAAACGCTCATGAAAAAGCCGACTCCGGCACCAACCGTAACGAGCAGTACCGTGTTGCTGATGTGGGGGACGGTCTGGGCCAGAACCTGAAGATCCGGTTCTGCAATGGTGATCGCAAAGCCCAGAAGAAAACTGACAGCAAGGATCAATGGGAGATTTTTGGTGCGTGTGAGTGCGGTTCCGATTTGATTTCCGATCGGTGTCATCGACTGCTCGGCTCCCAGGGAGAAAAGACCCATACCGATGATCAGCATCAGGGCTCCGACAAAGAATGTCAGGAGAAGATCCGGCTGCATAGGGGAAATGTACAGGCACAGAAGAAAGACGATGATGACGATTGGCAAAACGGAAAATAGGGATTCCTTTACCTTTTCTGTGACTGCAGTGCGTGTTTCTCTCAGATGAATCTGTCTGATAATAGTACCTCCTTTAATGCTTTTTTCTTTAAGTATAACAGATGTCGGGGGAATGCGCAACCCGGAAGTTTTGTGAACGGGGTTCGTCTCACCGCTGATCTAGGTTGTGATAGTGAACTTGTAGTGCAAAAGCGGTTGACAGAAAGTTGACGGGTGAGTATAGTGGGAAAGGAGAAACATTAGTAATAACAAACTGCAAAAGAAGAAAGAGGAACAAAGAAATGGAAAACAATATAGTAACAACCAATTTTCATACACACACAACTCGCTGTAACCATGCTCAGGGTGAGGATCGCCAGTACGTAGAGGAGGCCATCAAGGGCGGCCTTAAGGTACTTGGCTTTTCCGATCATTCCCCATATTTCTTTTCAGGGGATTATTATTCAACATTCCGTATGAGAAGAGAGCAGGTTCCGGATTATGTGGATTCGATTCTGGCATTGAAGAAGGAATATAAGGACGATATTGAGATCAAGCTTGGCTTTGAGACGGAGTATTATCCAAAGTATTTTGATCAGCTGTTAGAGTTTTATAGTCAGTTTCCGATTGATTATATCATCATGGGACAGCATTTTGTCTTAAATGAGGAGGAGCATATCTACAGCGGTGATTTGCACTGTGAGGAGGATATGATGATGCGCTATGTGGATCAGGTAATCGAGGGACTTGAAACTGGATGCTTCACTTATCTGGCACACCCAGATCTGCTTCACTTTGGCGGTTCAAAGGAAAGCTATGAGAAGGCAGCCAATAAGCTGTGTGCATATGCTGCCAAGAATCATGTGCCGCTTGAGATCAACATGCTTGGCATGAGAGAGCATCGCCATTATCCAAATCTCGAGTTCTTCAAGATTGCGGCAAAGCATAATTGCGATATTATTTTTGGATGCGATGCGCACACACCAAAGGATGTTCATGATCTGGAATCAACAAGAATTGCACTGGAGTGGTGCAAGGAGCTTGGTTTACACCGCATTGAGTATCCAGAGTTAAAGAAGCCGTGTAAGAAATAGTTACAATTTGAAGAAAAAATAAGAAGCCTGCCAGTGAATTACGTAAAATACTACGTAGTCCACTGAGCAGGCTTCCTTTCTAAATATCACTCTTTTGGAAAATATTACTTACAGTGCTAATGATCCCATCGGATCCCATGGCTCGAGCATGATTGGCTCAGCCTCATATTCTGCTATGTACTCTGCTGGCAGATACTTCTTGTTGACAACGATCTGATACATATACTCATCAAACCATGCATCGCTCATAACATAGTAGCCTTTCTTGCCTGGTGCATCGCCCCAGCTGTTCTCAACGCGCCAGCGGTTTGGCTTGCCCTCATCGTCAAGATTTACGCCCTGGAATACCATTGCGTGGGTCATTAAGCTCTCGCCGTACTCAAGACGCTCTGCTTTGTTCATGCCAAAGGTGATGCCAAGAAGCTCTTCGGTCTGATAGGTGTTCAGGTCTAAGAGTCCCTCATCGCGGGAAGAGCACTTGCCAACATCGCAGCCGAACCATACAGGGGAACCATCCTTCATCTGAGCGATAGCAGCCTTCTTCAGCTTCTCAATCGGAAGATTCAGGTAACGAACTGGGCAGCCTTCCTTTACGTTTCCAAGGAATTTTACGCTGTAGCTCTTGTGATACGGCTTGTCAGCGGTCGGAGCGTTGATTAAGCTTACATAATCATCCAGACTCAGACGAACATACTTCTCAAAGAAGGCCGTTCCGGTAAGGTTTGTATCGCGGATAAACGTATCATCCTTGTCGGTAACTTCCAGATCGAAGGTCTTCGGCGGCTCGCCAAGGCAGATGCACAGAACGCGGTAAATTTCTTCCATCATGCCGTCTTTCTTTGCACGCAACTCCTCAAGAGTAGCGCCATCTGCATGAGCCTTACGCAGGCGGCAAGCATCCTCACGAAGCTTTCTGGTCAGTGCAGAAGTCATCTCACGGGTAGCAGAGGAGGCAACGGTCTCTGGCATCGCTTCCTTTGGAACAACGCCATATTTGCGAACCAGGTTGCACAGCATATCCCACTGTCCGCCATCGCCAAGCGGTGCAGTCAGAAGGAACGAAACGAGACGGCCTTCGGTTGGCTCGTCAAGTGTCTCAAGAATGCTCTCTAAGAAATAGTTGGATTTTTCTAACTTATCATAGAAAAGTGTATAATTCTGGGACAGCTCAAATGTTTTTAAATTCAGGTTTCTCATAACCTCAAAACGGAAGGTATTGAGTGCGGCAAACATCCAGCAGCGTCCGCTCTGTTTCTGGTTGGTGATTTCGCCCTGCTCTAAAGAGATGGAGTAGGAGTGGCGGCTTTCACGCTGTGCGAGTGGATTCTTGGATGCAGCTAACAGTCCAGTAGAGGTTACTGCATTCATCGCAACACGGTTTACCGGCTTTGAAGCAAATGCAGTGGCAAATTCATTAAGAACTTCATTTGTAATATCATGATTCATAACAAAACCCTTCTTTCTGCGTAGTGTGTACTATAACTATTTATACTGCTGTGGTTTGATTGTATCACCTGACAGAAGTTTTGTAAAGTGGCGTGCGAAAGTTACCGACTGACCGTAAAAGTATATTTTTTTCAACAACACAATTGCTTTTTATACAGATGCATTTTATAATGGAGAGCAGGAAGAATCGAAAGATTTACCTAAAGGTTTTGAGTTAGAGGAGGAAAATTGATGAGAAAAACACATAGAAACTGGACAGCGGCAGCATTAGCACTTGCAACTGCACTTTCAGCAACACCTGTATTTGCAGCGAAGGAAAAAGAGGAGAGTACTTCAGCAGCAAACATAGAAGAGAACACTACAACAGAAGATAGCACAGAGGAAGGCGGCGAGCGCACGATTATTGACCATGCGGGCAATGAGGTGACACTTCCGGAGGAGATTGACCGTATTGTTGTGACGGATACCCTTCCGCTGCCATCCGTGCTGTCTTTGTACTTAGACAGTGCAGAGAAACTTGTTGGAATCAGCCCGGTCAGCATGAGTGCTGCCAAGGCAGGACTTCTTGGTGAATTGTACCCGGAGATTTTGGATGCCGATACCTCCTTTTTTGAAAACAGCGAGCTAAATATTGAGAGTCTGCTGGCACTTGAGCCAGATTTGGTTTTCTACAATGCGCAGAACAAGGAACTTGGCGAGTCATTGACATCTGCAGGTCTGACCGCTGTTGCTGTTTCTGTTACAAAGTGGGACTACAATGCAGCAGATACCTTTGATGGATGGATGGATTTGTTAGCAGATATCTTCCCGGAGGAGGAAGAGAAGGCTGAGGCTGCAAAGGACTACTGCGAGAAGGTAGAAGAAACGATTCAGGAAAAGACAGGTGATCTTACCGATGAGGAGAAAAAGAGTGTTTTCTTCTTATTTAATTACAGCGACACCGCACTTGTAACTTCTGGAAAGAATTTCTGGGGTCAGTACTGGTGTGACGCGATTAATGCGGTAAATGTAGGTGAGGAGATTGAGGCAGAGCGCTCCAATGCAGCTGTTAACATGGAGCAGGTCTATAGCTGGGATCCAGAGATCATCTTTATCAGCAACTTTACCAAGGCAATGCCAGAAGATCTTTACAATAATACAATCGGTGATGACGATTGGAGCAGCGTTCAGGCAGTAAAGAATGAGCAGGTTTATAAGATGCCGCTCGGTGCATATCGAACCTTTACGCCAGGAGCTGACACGCCAATGACACTGATGTGGTTAGCAAAGACTGTTTATCCAGATCTGTTTGAGAATGTTGATATGACCGAAGAGGTTGAAACCTATTATAAGGAAGTTTATGGCATCGAGTTGACTGACGATCAGGTAGCGCAGATGTACATTTCGTCAGCAGATGCGGCAAACGGATATGGAACGAACAAGTAAAAACAGAAAGTGGAATAAAAAGCGCAGTCTTGCGGCAGGGGTGATTACCCTTGTCGCATGTGCTGTTTCTCTGGGTATGGGCCGTTTTCGGATCGCGCCTGGAAATGTAGTACGGGCGATTTGTGATGTGCTTACCGGCTCTGAGACTGTGAGTGAGACCGTGCGCCATGTAGTCTGCTTTGTGCGTGTGCCGCGCATTCTTGGTGCGCTTGTCTGCGGAGCAGGACTGGCAGTGGCAGGCGCGGGCTTTCAGGCCGTGTTTGCAAATCCGCTAGCGACGCCAGATACATTAGGCGTGGGAAATGCTGCGTCCTTTGGCGCTGTGGCTGCGATTTTAGCAGGAGCGGGCCGAACCGGAATTCAAAGCAGTGCGCTTGTTTGCGGCCTATTTTCCGTGTGTCTTGTCTATCTGTTTGCTGGGCGCGGCGGTGATCAGAAGGTGCTTCGTCTTGTGCTTTCTGGTATGGTAGTCGGTGCGTTTTTTTCCTCTATGGTGTCTTTTGCCAAGTATACGGCAGACCCACAGGATGAACTGCCGTCGATTACTTATTGGCTGCTTGGCAGTCTCAAAAACATGAGTTGGCCGCTTTTTCTTTCTGGTGCAGGCTGGATTTTCGCGGGAATCATAGTTCTAGTGCTGCTTCGCTGGAAGCTCGATGCGCTGATGCTAAGCGAAGAAGAGATACGAAGCTTTGGCATATCAGTGCGAGGACTTTCGCTGCTTGTCATTGCAGCATCCTCAGCGATCACTGCGGCGGTCGTTTCCATGTGCGGCCAGATTGGGTGGATTGGTCTTTTGATTCCTCATCTTTGTCGTATGCTGTACGGAGGAAGCAATAAAGATGTGATTCCGTCTTCGATTGCGTATGGTGCATTGTTTTTAGTGATTACCGATACGGCGGCGCGCTGCATTACCGCATCGGAGATTCCGGCAGCGATTTTGACCAGTCTGATTGGAGCACCACTGTTTTTATTTTTGCTTGCCAGGACGGGAGGGCTTCGAAGTTGAACAGGAAAGTGCTGGAAAAAACAGTGCTGGAAAAAACAGTTGTCACGGGAAAAAACTGTTTTGGGGCAGGAGGACTTCAGACATGAAATTAGAGATACGCGATGCAGCGATTGGCTATAAGAATCATGTATTGGCATCCCATATCAATATGACGAGTGAATCAGGGCAGATCACGGCGATTCTCGGACCAAATGGCTGCGGCAAAACCACCTTTGTGAAGAGCTTGATGCGGCTCGTGCCGTGGTGCTATGGCGGTGCATTTATAGACGATGTTGATATGCGAACCATTCCAGACAGACAACTGTGGCGAAAGATGGCATATGTCCCCCAGAAATCCACAAGCGTGCCATATTCGGTGCTGGATATGGTATTGCTAGGTCGAAATCCATACAAATCTCTTTTTGCGCAGCCAGATGATAGTGACAGAAAGATGGCAGAGGCTGCTCTTGAACGTGTTGGAATGCTTGCGTTTTCAAACCACTCATATGATAAGCTGAGTGCCGGACAGCAGCAGCTTGTAAAGCTTGCGCGCGCGTTAGTATCATCACCAGAACTTTTGATTATGGATGAACCAGAGAGTGGACTTGACCTAAAGCATACCGCGCGGCTGATGGAATTGATAAAGGAATTGTGTGAGAACGAGAGAAAACAGGTTTTGTTTATCACGCACAGCCCGGAACATGCGCTTATGATAGCAGATAAGGTACTCCTGTTTTTATCAGAGGATGAGTCTCAGCACTCGTCCACAGTCTTGTGGGGACCAGCAAAGAGCATTTTGTGTCAGGAAAATTTGGAACAAGTTTATGGGATGCCGTTGAAAATTGTGAGAGATGGCGATTCAATTGCAATTCTGCAGAAAGCAGGTAGATGTCACAGAAGAAAGGAGTAAACATGCCAAGAAAAAAGACAGCCGTATTTACGACTGTGATCGCAGCACTTTTGGTTGTGATGGTGCTGTCGATTGTGATGAGTGTGCATCACTATGAAAAGACCGTTTTGATCACGCTGGATGCGGCGGGCGATCAGGCATCTGGAAATGAAACAGGACTGGCGGAGATTCGCCGTCAGCTTGAGGCTGATAAGGCGGATGCGTCCACAGGAACTATGTTTTGGAACGGTTCCGTCTGCGTGACAAAATATCAGGCGTGGGGTGGCCGCACGACAACCTACTATGTCTGCCCATATTTGAGTGCAGTATCGACAGACACGATCACAGATACGCCAAAGGAGTGGACGGTTTCGCTGTCATTTGCGATGTGCGCAACACAGGGAGATGAGATAGTTAACTTTAATAAAAAATTTGCAGTACGCGATATTGAGTTAAACTGCCGTGCTGGAAAGGATGCCGCGATTTTGTCTGCCGCATACAATGATATGGATATGACGGACATTAATGGGGAGCTTCTTTCGTATACCTTCCGAGACAAGGAAGAACTGACCGCTGATACAAGTGTTTACGCAAAGCTGATGATGGTGTCCAAGAAAGCACTTGATGATAATTCACTTGAAGAAAAAGAAAATGCTAGTGAAAAAGATAGTGTGATCGTCAACTGGGCATTTCGTCTTGAGGAGAATGGTCGTCTGGTCAACAACTTCGATGGCGTTCAGGTAGAAATTCCGTACACGATTGAAGAAACAACAACGAGTGGAGAAAAAAATGATTGAACATGACACACTGCTGTCCATTCCGTTTTTAAAGAAAAGCCGTTTCACTGGGTCAGATCGAGGAATGCGCTACAGCATATATAAAGTAGAAGAAACACGTATCATCCCGCCGGAGACTTCGAAAGAAGGCGAGTCCTCAGATGCGAATGCAGCGGCAGAGGAAGCACCGAAGGAAGAGAAGATAACGCTTCTTGAGGCGGCCGCCTGCCCTGGGCCGTTTTCTGTGGACTTTACAAAGCCAGAACTGTTTATCAAAGAGCGATTTTCTTTTGACGATGCAGGCCGCGCAGCCGCAGTTGATTGGTTAAATGCACTCTATGAGGAAAAAAGAGAGTTCTTCGAGGATGTCTATTTGCATCCGGACAAATATTATAAAGAACACCACAAGAAGGACGAGTAAAATTTCGCTGCGAATTCAGGTTGCAAGATTGTCCAATGATGCCCAATGAACAGAAGGTTTGTCCAGCAAAACACTTGCATATTTATCAAAATGTGTTATGATAACAGAGGCAAACATTGCGAAACAGAGCAATAGGCAATAATATAATAGGTAATAGTATATAGTAAGGATCATCGCATAGCAGCATTTGCAGCTTGGGATGGCAAAGAAAGGGAAAAATTATGAATCATCAGAATCTGGCGGTTATTTTCGGAGGACAGTCCTCTGAACATGAGATTTCATGTATGTCCGCATCCAATATTATTCAGTGCATCGATGCACAGCGTTACAACATCATTTTAGTAGGAATCACAAAGGAAGGCCATTGGGTAGAGGCAGCAAATTTAGCGGTTGTGCAGGATGGCTCCTGGAAGCAGTCAAAGACTAGCATCGTGCTGTCTCCAGACGCAACCAAGAAGGGACTGTACCGCATGAGCGAGGATGGAAAGGCAGAGTTCGTTCATCTGGATGTCATCTTCCCAGTACTTCACGGTCTGTACGGAGAGGACGGAACGGTTCAGGGCTTATTTAAATTGTCTGGTATTCCGTTTGTTGGCTGTGGTGTTTTTGCATCTGCAGCCGGTATGGATAAGCTGTACACAAAGGTAATCGTTGATACACTTGGCATCCGTCAGGCAAAATATGTTCCGGTTTATAAGGAAGAACTGCCACAGATGGATGAGGTGGTTGCAGGAGTCGAGAGCGCACTGGATTACCCAGTATTTGTTAAGCCGTCAAGAGCAGGCTCCTCTAAGGGTGTCAATAAGGCAGCAAACAGAGAGCAGCTTAAGAATGCACTGATCGAAGCAGCAGATAACGACAGAAAGATTCTCGTAGAAGAGACCATTATCGGCCGTGAGGTTGAATGTGCGGTTCTTGGAAATCTGGATGCAAAGGCTTCTGGTGTTGGCGAGATTCTTTCCGCTGATGAGTTCTACGATTTTGATGCAAAGTATTACAATCCTGAGTCCAAGACACTGGTTGATCCGCCGATGCCAGACGGGATGCGTGAACAGATCCGTCAGGACGCAGTAAAAATCTTTATGGCACTCGACGGAAGAGGACTTTCCAGAGTTGATTTCTTCCTGACCGAGAGTGGTGTTGTATTTAACGAGATCAACACCCTTCCGGGATTTACTGCCATCAGCATGTATCCGATGCTTTGGGAAGCACAGGGAATCCCGAAGAAGGAGCTTGTCCAGAAGCTGATTGACCTTGCATTTGAGCGCTAATTGAAATCGAATTGGAATTGAATTGAAACCCGATTAGGAGTTTAATTGAAAGCTAATTGAAGTGTATTAAGTGTAGTGTATTGGCGCAATGCGTGCAGCGAAAGAATATAGAAAGGCAAGTGAAGGAGCATGACAAAGGACGTACTTGTAACGGTGCGAGGACTTCAGATGACACCAGACGGGGATGACACAATTGAAGTAACCACGACTGGAAAATATTATGAGAAGGACGGAAAACGCTATCTTTTCTATGATGAGATTGGCGATGATACCAACCTGATTGTAAAAAATTCAATCCAGATTACCGATGAGCATGTGGAGGTTCGAAAGAAAGGTCTGATCAATGCGCAGATGAATTTCGAGAGGGAAAGTAAGCTTGTTAGCATCTATGAGACACCTTATGGACAGATGGAGATGGGGATTTACACCACAGGCATTTGCCTGGATGAACAGGATGACTTTTTGGAACTGAAGCTAAAATATCTGCTTGAAATCAACAACCAACATATCAGCGACAGCGAAATTCTGGTTCAGATTCGCCCACAGACAAATTAAAAGAGAACAATAGACAAATCGTTAAGAGAGAACAAAAGAGCCGTGTATCGCGATTGATACACGGCTTTTGCTTTGACTTTTTTGATTGAATCCAATAATGGTCGAATAATGGATTACTTATTTTTCTTTCCCTTAGCATCTGCCTTATCGGCTTTTCCAGAAGTGTTATTCTTTGCTGTGTTGTCCGTCTTATCCTTCTTAAAACGTGCAAAGAAACCTTTCTTCTTTGGCGGTGCTGGAATTGCTCCACCACGGACACTCTTAAGCTCAGTGATATAGATACCGCTGATTACAGCCTTTACTTCCTTCTTTACCGGAAGGATATCATATACCTTCGGATCGGCAATCAGAGTCATGATTCTAGGACCAACCTTTGCTTTTACGAAAGGCATCTTCATGCGGCGCATGTACTTTGGAGTCTGCTGCAAAACCATATCCGGAAGATTTGCATCCTTAAGTTTCATTTTCTTTTTGTCGATAATCAACATGGATAGCGTTTGTTTCATCGCCTCCATCTGCTCTTGAGAAGCGGCCTGTTTTCTCTGCATTTTGGAGCCTACAAAGTAAAGCACAACCAAAAGCACAAGAATTACGGCAAGAATAATTAGCAAAATTTGCCACCAAGTCATTTGGCTTCCTCCTATCTGTTCGTCCTGCCTTCTGCAGAACATTATCAGAAATATTATAACATCTTAATAAATAGGTTGCAACACAAATTTGCCATGAAATGCAGGAGAAAAACGCTTATTTGATTCTATTTTTCTATGTTCCTTTACAGAATAGTCATATTTGAGAATGAAACAGAATAGAATAGATGGGGATAGACGGGGTAAATAGATTTCGTGGGGAAAGGTGGTGCCAGAATGAAGGGAAAGATCGTGACATTATTTTTACTGTTTCTGGCAGCACTGCTGTTTCCGTACACGGCGGCGATTCTATTTCTTGACACAGGAGTACAGCCGTATCAGCCAGAGGATACAAGAAGTGTGATTTTAGAAAATGGAGAATCAGTCTCTGCTGAGCAGTATCTTGTTGGCGTGTTGGCGCAGGAAATTGATCCAGCAATGGAGCAGGAGACCATAAAGGCACAGGCAATTTTGGCGAGAACATGGCTGTATCGTGCCATGGGAACAGAGGCTTCTGTTTCAGAAAGTGCGCTTGCGATCCATGCGATGACGCTTACACAGATGAAATCCATCTGGGGCGAGGATGAATATCTGTATTATGAAAAGCTTTATGCAGCAGTAATGGAAACTGCTGGACAGTGCCTTTTTTATGGCGATGGGTTGGCGGCACCACTTTTTCACAAGATCAGCGCTGGGATGACGCGTTCCGACCAGACAGGAGATTGTCCGTATCTGGTTGGCGTAGATTGTGTGTACGATGCCGAGGCACCAGGGTACCAGACTGTAAAGCAATTTGCAAGAGAAGAATTTGCTGGACGGCTCAATCAGATTGATGAGAACAGACAGCTTTCGGCACCAGTGAATGCGTCAGATGTGGCGCTGACACTTGATGCGCAGGGGTATGTATTAGTTGTGGAGGTAGCGGGACTTACCTTTTCGGCAGAGGAAGTCGCGCTGTCACTTGGCGTTCCGTCTCTTTGGTTTCGACTCGAGGATTATGCTGATACGATTCGCGTGATCGCAAAGGGAATCGGGCATGGCTATGGCATGAGTCAGTACGGTGCAGATCGGTATGCGAGAGAGGGACGGGATTATACGTGGATTCTGGATCATTATTTTCATGAGTGTGAGATAAAGGGGGCCTAAGATGCCCCCGATTTTTTTATTGTTTCTCTTATTGTTTTGCTTATACCGATGGAATTTCATAGCTTACATCAATTTCACTCCACTGAATCCAGACAGGGGTAGTTTACATATTGTGGATAAAATGAATTAATGGTTAATTTCCAGATCTCTAGGTATAAGCGCACAAATATTGGCAAGAATAGGACTAAAGGGAGCAGGAAATTCGTTCCTGATCGCCTAATATACATTGTGCGGCTGTGACCGTGCAGAAATGGAGATCATCATGAGAAAGTGGTATGCGTTTTTATCGGGGAAAAAGATGCTCGGCGTGGGACTTACAACAGTCGTGGCGTTGACTGCACTTCTGGCGGTAAATTTCTACCGCGGGCAGAATGACCGGTACGTGACAACAAATGGGAGCG
>CAVCXB010000072.1:0-15220 GCA_963605535.1 Wujia chipingensis | reverse complement strand
GAGGCACTTTTTTTCGTCTATTCTATGAAATTGGTAAAATTGAATTGAATTGTTTGAAATTTTATGGTATGATAGGTGCAGAAATCACATAGAAAAAGCTGCATGGCAGCGAAAGAGAGGTAACAAATGGCAGAGGAAAAGATGCAGGCAGCAAAGATCCTGCTTAAAAATCCATACAGACAGGTGATTCTTCAGGATTATAATAAGACACTGGAGAGCCACAAATTCCGCAAAAAGATGGAAGGCATTGAGAATGAAATCTCGTGGTTTACCGGTAAGAGCAGCCAGTATAGAGTAGAAGACCGTCAGGGCTTCTTTAAGCACTTCCAGAAAAATTATGCAGGCAAAAAGCATGCACCGCTGACACCAATGTACCGTCCGCTCAGCTCCTACAAATTTGGCGAGGAGCCGGAGATCGTTTACTTCATGATGCTCTTTGTAAAGAAGGATGAGGAGTTAAAGGAGTTCCAGAACGATCATCCGAATCGTCAGGAGGTTTTTTCCAGTGATGTGCTGCGTGTGCGTTATCTGAAGATGCGCAATGAGTATCGTCTGCTCGGCGCACTGCTTGACAGCTTAGACAAGGGTGTTGGTGCCATTGAAGTGACGATTGCAGAGCACTTTGTAACCGATTACACTCAGAACATGGACAAGTTAAGTGTATCTCAGTTAAATAGCCGTTTCTTCCGTTCTCTGCGTGCACAGAAGACCGATCAGAGCTTTGCTCTGTTAGCACTTTTAAAGGAGAAGAACGCACCAGATACCGATTACATGGAGCTGCTTGCAAATTATAACGCAAGAGATTTTGAGAAGATCATCGGACTTGCTGACAAGTTCCCGAAGGACAACAAAAACTATCAGCCGGTTATGGTACTTCGCACCGAGGCACAGGCAAGACTTGGAAACATTCAGGGCTTTATTGAGAACTTCAAGGCAATTGACGAAGAGGTTATTGATACCGTTCACTTCCTGTTCCTATTACAGGAGCTGATCACTCATGCCGATTACAAGGATCTGGACAATGACGAGTTTGATCTGTCCATTCAGGAGTTGTTAAAGAGCAAATTTAAGCAGGTTGAGTCCTCCACATTTGCAGGACCAGTCAGCAGAAACTTCGTAAACTTCCTGCTTGAAGGTCTGCCGATCGCAGAGGAACTTGCTGCAATTAAGAAGGAAAAGGGCGAGGAAGCAATTCCGCAGGATCGTCTGGATCGCCTGTATCAGCTGCAGATGGCACTGGATCTGTATCCAAACGAGGATGTCAGCAGCCTGATCGACATCGAGAACATCGAGGAGAATGGTTCTGCAAAGAGCAGAGAGAGAATCGGCCGTCTGGCACTGAGTCTGCTGCTTGAGAAGAGCCAGGATAAGAGCTTTGACAACATCTATCTTGCATTCCAGGCATTGGCACGTATGGGACTTCAGAAGGCATTCGTAACCAATGTTGAGAACAATCTGCCAGCATTGGTTCAGTTTGGAAGAAGTGGACAGAAGAGAGCCTTCGATCTGATCAAGGCAGCTTATATCGCAAAGAAGGGTGCAGGTCTTGACACCGCAGAACTTGAGAAGGTTCTGAATAAGTATGGCATCAGCCTTGAGGTTGAGACAAAGTAAATTTGATTTACAGAAAATACTTTTGCAGCATCATAGGATGCTGCATCGTTATTACAATCTTCATTTGACATAAGATAAAAGTCCGCAGCTATGCTGCCTGGACGTGAAAAGGGCAGCTGCTTTTTGGCAGCCGCCCTTTTCTGTACCATGATCTATGGATAAACGTCGTTTGTTTCGTTCCCGGGTACGGCAAATGACGATACAAAGACAGTATGTGCAACGAGTACGTTTTTATTCATTAAATAGGGGGCTTTGACGAAGTGACTTTGTCTGGACTCCGTATAAGCAAAAAAGGAGGTAATTATGGAAGAACGATATCTGCGGCTGCTCGCAAGAGAATATCCAAACCGTCAGGCGGCACTGTGCGAGATTGCCAATCTGACAGCGATGAGTGGACTGCCAAAGGGAACCGAATATTTTTTTAGCGATTTGCACGGCGAATATAAGGGCTTTTCCGAGCTGATGAACGGTGCGTCCGGTGTGATCCGCGAGAAGATTCGCCTTCAATTTTATGATGTGTTGACAAATCCACAGCAAAACCAGCTCGCCAATCTGATCTACGATCCAGTTAAGGTACTTAGCCTGATGCACGAGTACAGTCGTGATACCGATGAGTGGACAAAAAACACGATTCTTTATCTGACGCAGCTGTGCCGCGGTGTCAGTGCAAAGTATTCGCGTGTGCATGTGCGCAGCAAGATTCCGCATGAGTACGAATATCTGATGGAAGAATTGCTCTATCCGGGGCAGGAAGAAGGTCGTCTTGAGTATTGCAGCCAGATCATTGATGCCGTTGTGACGAGTGGTCTTGCAAACACATTTATTCCGCAGTTTTGCAAGCTGATTCGCAGCCTCACGATGGACTGGATTCATGTGATCGGCGATATTTTCGACCGAGGACCGCGCCCGGATCGTATCATGGAGGACTTGATTGAGTACGGCGACGTGGACATCCAGTGGGGCAACCACGACATTTCCTGGATGGGAGCTGCCTGCGGCAATCGCATTCTGATCGCAAATGTCGTGCGCATGGGCATCAGCTACAACAATTTTGATTGCCTCGAGGATGGCTATGGAATCAATCTTCGTCCGCTGTCTGACTTTGCATCGGTTGCGTATCGCGATGATCCGTGTGAGCGCTTCCAGCCCAAGGTATTGGATGAGAATGTCTATGATAAAGTAGCGACAAGTTTGTCTGCGAAGATGCACAAGGCGATGGCAATTATTCAGCTCAAACTGATCGGCCAGATGGTGCATCGTCATCCAGAATATCATATGGAGGATCGAAATTTACTGGAGCACGTTGACTATGAGAAGGGACTCTATCAGTATAATGGCATTACCTGCCCATTGACCGATACCAATTTTCCGACAGTGGACCCGAAGAATCCGCTCGCACTTACGCCACAAGAGTCTCAGCTGATGGATGTGCTTGCCGCATCCTTTGCCCACAGCGAGGCTTTGCAGCGTCATGTTCGCTTCCTTTATAGCAATGGAAGCATGTATCTGTGTATGAATGGAAATCTGTTGTTCCATGGCTGCATTCCGATGAACGAGGACGGCACATTTGAACAGGTCAAGGTCGATGGCGTAGCTTATTCGGGAAAGGCCTTGCTTGATCGGCTCGAAAAGGCGGCGAGGGAAGCCTATTTTCTGCCGCAGGGCCACCGGAATAAGCAGAACAATGTCGATAAGATGTGGCTTTTGTGGTGCAGTGCCAAGTCACCGCTGTTTGGTAAGAGCCGTATGTCTGCGTTTGAACGCTATTTTACAAAAGAAAAAGCATTGCACGAGGAGATTTATAACAGCTATTATCGT
Organism: Wujia chipingensis; assembly: GCA_963605535.1. GTDB lineage: Bacteria > Bacillota > Clostridia > Lachnospirales > Lachnospiraceae > Anthropogastromicrobium > Anthropogastromicrobium chipingensis_A. Next base: position 11,788 of record CAVCXB010000072.1, on the reverse strand, counting down.
CTGAGTGCCGATCCGCAGGTGTGCGAGCGCATATTACAGGAGTTTGGCGTGGATGAGGTGCATGGTCATATTATAAACGGTCACGTTCCGGTGCGTCAGAAGGACGGTGAAAAGCCAGTTAAGGCAAATGGAAAGTTGTATGTTATTGACGGTGGACTGTCAAAGGCGTATCAGACAAAGACCGGAATTGCAGGCTACACATTAATCTTTAACTCGCATTATCTGGCGCTTGCACAGCACCACGATTATATCACGCATCCGTTGTCACAGCCAGAACAGGACGAGATGCCAACGCTTCAGATTACCGAGGAAATGGAGCAACGCATCCTTGCAGCCGACACCGATGCTGGGAAAAAGCTGGCTTTGCGAATCAGTGAGCTGCGTCAGCTCGTAAAGGCGTATGAAAGCGGCCGCATCATCGAAAAGACAATCGCTGCATATCCAAAAACGCTTCCGAGTCTGCATATGGAAACTATGGAAATTGTACGATAACGTCAAAACAAACACGAATATTCATAGAGATATTGACGGAAAACCCAAAAAGGTGTATGATATATCTGTCTATTCGTAATTTCAGAAAAGGTTTTGTGGGAACCGGAAAGGTAAGGAAAGTTATGAAGTACAAGATTATGGAATACGATGATGTGCTGAAGCTTTATGAAGCTGATCTGGATCTGCGCGTCAATAGTTATCATAAAAAAAGAGAGGAACTGGTTGGCGCAAGGGGATCGATTGTGGATTTTGCCAATGGACATGAGTACTTTGGTATACACAGAACATCGGAAGGTTGGGTTTACCGTGAGTGGGCACCTGGCGCTTCGAAGATGTATCTGGCTGGCGAGTTTAATGGCTGGAATCACAGAAAGCATCCGATGGAGAAGCTGGAAAATGGCGTTTTCGAACTGAAATTGTCAAAGGATACCCTGTGGAACGGCTGCAAGGTCTTAGCGATCATCGAGCACGAGGGACAGGAGCTTGAACGTATCCCGCTGTATGCAAGAAGAGTCGTACAGAATCCGCAGACCTACCAGTGGAGTGCAGAGGTGTATGATCCTGAGACCCCATTTGCGTGGACCGATCAGGATTTCCACAGCGAGCTGCCGCCGTATATTTATGAGTGCCATGTAGGCATGGCTCAGGAGGAGGGAAAGGTTGGCTCCTACCTCGAGTTTGCAGATAACATACTTCCACGCATCCAGGATCTTGGATACAACACCATCCAGATTATGGCCATTATGGAGCATCCTTACTACGGTTCCTTTGGTTATCAGATCGGTAGCTTCTTCGCACCGGCATCCAGAAGTGGTATGCCAGAGGATCTGAAATATCTGGTAAATAAGGCACATAATATGGGCATCCGTGTGCTGCTTGACGTGGTACATTCCCACGCAGCGAAGAATACGCGCGAGGGTATCAATGAGTTTGATGGAACGGATTATCAGTTCTTCCACAGCGGTGCAAGAGGTTACCATCAGGCATGGGACACCAAGCTGTTTAATTATGGAAAGAATGAAGTTCTTCATTTCCTGCTTTCGAATTTAAAGTATTGGATGCAGGAGTTCCATTTTGATGGATTCCGTTTCGATGGTGTCACCAGTATGCTGTATCTGGATCACGGTCTGGGAACCTGCTTTGATCACTACGATAAGTATTTCTCCATGAATACCGATATCGAGGCAATCACCTATCTGACACTGGCAACAGAGCTGATTCATACATACAAGAAGGGCGCACTTGCAATTGCAGAGGATATGTCCGGTATGCCGGGTATGTGTATTCCGATTGATGAGGGTGGTATTGGATTTGACTATCGTCTGGCAATGGGGATTCCGGATATGTGGATTAAGTTCTTAAAGGAATACAAGGATGAAGACTGGGATATGTGGAAGCTCTGGCATGAGCTGACCAGCCACAGACCACACGAAAAGGTTATCGCATATGCAGAGTCTCATGATCAGGCACTCGTAGGCGATAAGACGATTATGTTCCGCCTGTGCGATAAGGAAATGTACTGGTCCATGGAAAAGACCACCCAGAACTACATCATCGACAGAGGTATCGCGCTTCACAAGATGATTCGTTTTATCACGATGACACTTGGCGGCGAGGGCTATCTGAATTTCATGGGCAATGAGTTTGGTCATCCGGAGTGGATTGACTTTCCGAGAGAAGGAAATGGCTGGAGCTATCATTATTGCAGACGCCAATGGAGCTTAGTGGATAACAAGGATCTGAAGTATTGCTGGTTAAATGATTTCGACAAGGCAATGGTTGCATTCACCAAGGAGCATCATATCTTAGAGGATGAAAATCCATACAATATGTGGGTACATCAGCAGGATAATATGATGATCTACGAGAAGGGCAAGGTTGTATTTACCTTCAACTTCCATCCAGGTCGTTCCTTCGAGGGTTATTTTGTTCCGGTATCCAAGGCTGGAAAGTATCATGCAGTTTTGACCTCTGATGAGGGAAGATTTGGCGGACAGGATCGTATCGCAGAGGATGTTGTCTACAATACGATCGAGCTGCCAGACGGAAGAACCGGATTCTTCGCATATCTGCCAAGCCGTACAGCGGCAGCATTCTGCCGAATCGAGGACGAAGAGCCAAAAAAAGAGATTGCGGCTGCTAAGGATGCGGCAGAGGCACCTGCAAAGAAGAGAAGAGGCCGCCCGAGAAAGGTAAAGCCAGAGGAGACGGTTGAGACTGTGGCAGAGGCAACGCCTGTTGAAGCAGCTACCGTTACAGATGTGACAGAAGTACCGGCAGAAAAGCCAAAGAGAGGTCGTCGCAAGAAGACAGAAATCGAGGCTGAGAAGGCTGCAGAAGCTGCAAAGGAAGCAGAGCCAAAAAAGGTAAGAAAAACAAAGAAAAAGGCAGAAGCAGCAGAGCCTGCAAAGGCAACATCAGCTGAGTCTGCCGAGCCTGCCGAAGCACCTGCAAAGAAAAAGAGAGGTCGCCCGAGAAAGGTAAAGCCGACAGAAGAGCAGTAAGAGTTTGTATCCAGAACAAATAGTATCTTCATAATATATTATATAGAAGAAAGAGGAACTGCCCGAAAGGGAAGTTCCTCTTTCTTAACGCTCTTTTTTATTTTTGCTTTTTCTTATTTTCTCTTATTGTTCTTCCTTCTTATTATATGTTATTTCTCCGCTTCCATCCAGCCGTTGCATTTCATGATCTTTGCCTTTTGCAGACGTTCATCCTGACTGTCGCAGCAGCGGTATTCTCTTGGCGACATGCCAATCATGCGGCTAAAATACCGGTTAAAGCTTGAAATTGAGTGGAAACCGACGTCCTCCGAGATGTTTAGAATGGAATCCTCTGTGGAGCGAAGCAAATAACATGCCTTATTGATTCGCACAGTATTTAAGTACTCAAGTGGACTGCGTCCCATTGCCAGATTAAAAATACGGCGAAAATGAGTTGGACTTAATCCACATAACTCTGCCAAATAATCCATCGAAAAACTTGTCATATAATTTTTTTTGATATATTCGAGTGCCGGAACAATTGAGAGAGTCGATGTATTCTCAGGTGTTTCTGACGATGAAATTTTTTCCGGAAGAAAAGCAGCGACCTCAATCATCATCGAAAGAAAATCAGAACGAACCTTTAAATGGTGATTTGCCGGCTTTTCCTGTATGGCATAGCAGATCTGATTAAAATAAAAAGATACCGAACGACAGTGACCGGCTGGAATTAAAAAGGCAGTATTTATTTTTTTGAGAAGATCTGAGGCTTGCTTTGCATAGCCGCCCATCAGTGGATCAAGAAGCTCTTGCGGGTCGACAAACAGGTAAGTCCAGCGGCTCTGTGTACCTGGTGCACTGTAAGTGGTATGCGGAATATTTCTCGCAATAAGTGTAATGTCTCCTGCAGAAAAATGGCATGTATTTTTTTGAATTACAAGAGTGCCTTCGCCTTCGTGACACAGCCCAATTTCAAGACAATTGTGAAAATGAAGATTTTCGCTTGGAATATCCGAAATCCACCATTGATTTCCAGTCAACAACAGTACCGGAAATTCAACGCGAAGCGGATAATTACGAAATTCGGTAATGATATTTTTTTGTTTTGCCATAATTTACCCCATCTATAACATTGATTTTATGCAAAATCATCTGCTTTTTATGGTTTTATTTTACTCGAATCGTTCATGTTTGTCAAATTAAAACGCGCTTTGACGCCACGATTGTATGAAAATATATGAAAATGGTTGGAATTGCATAGTATCTGCAAAGGTTTGATTAGAAAAAATGATAGATTATGTTACAATAAAGACAATCAAGTGTAACATATTGCACTATAAAAAGAGAAAGGAGGAGACAAACTATGGCAAAAGCGACAATTAGCAAGGGCGTGAAGACGAAGACGACCTGGGCAAATGCTTTGAAACGGGATTGGCAGTTATACCTTCTTTTAATGATTCCTGTTGCTTTAGTTGTGATCTTCAATTATGCATCATATGGCGGCATTCGCATGATCTTCATGGATTATAAGCCTGCAAAGGGTTATGCCGGAAGCAAGTGGGTAGGTTGGGATACGTTCCGTAAAGTATTCAAGGATAAAGATTTTATCCGTGCATTAAAGAGTTCGATCGTGTTTAACCTTTTGGATTTGGCGGTTGGTTTCCCAATGCCGATCATTTTAGCATTGATTTTGAACGAACTTCGTTTTCCACGATTTAAGAAAGTTACGCAGACAATTCTTTATCTGCCGCATTTCCTTTCCTGGGTTATCGTCGGAAGCGTTGCTTATCAGATGTTCCGTCCATCTACCGGTATGGTAAACGTATTCTTGATGAATGCAGGTATTATTAAGACCGGTATCCCATTTTTGACAGAGAAATGGCACTGGGCAGTTACCTACCTGTTGATCGGTGTATGGCAGGGAATGGGCTGGGGCACCATTATTTATCTGGCAGCCATCACCGGTATCAGCGGTGAACTTTACGAGGCGGCCATGATCGACGGTGCAAACCGTTGGCAGCGTATGTGGAATATTACACTTCCTGGAATTAAGGGAACGGTTGTTACCTTGCTTATCATGAATCTTGGTAAAGTTATGGGCAGTAACTACGAACGTCTGGATCAGTTTGGAAATACGCAGGTTAAGGATTTCTCCTATCAGCTTGCAATCTATATTTACGACAAGGGTCTTGCAAGTGCAAAGTTCAGTATGGCAACCGCAGTAGGTATCTTCCAGTCTCTGGTAGGACTTGTACTCGTTCTGTTATCTGACCGTGTTGCAAAGATGCTTGGCGAGGAAGGATTATTATAAGGAGGGTGAATTGTCATGGCAAAGAAAAAGAAAGAAAATGACATTGTTACCGATGGTAGCAGAGCCATAACGAAATTTCATGTCAGCGACGTCGTGATGGTGGTCATCCTTGTGATCCTGTGTGCGACTTGTGTAATTCCATTTATTCATTTGCTGGCAAAGTCTGTTTCCAGTAATACCGCAGTACTTGCGAAGAGAGTCAGCTTCTGGCCGATCGGTTTTAACTTAGATGCATATGTATCTATCTTTGAAGATGGTTCAATGGTTCGTTCCTTCGTCTACAGCGTAATTGTGACGCTGCTGTTTACGCTGATGGGTATGATCGCGTGTACCTGTGCAGCATATCCATTGTCCAGAAAGAGATTAAAGGGAAGAACATTCTTTACCTTTATCCTGATGTTCCCAATGTATTTCAGTGCAGGTCTGATTCCTACTTATCTGCTGTACTCTGACTTACATATGCTCGACACCGTATGGGTATTGATTCTTCCGTTGATTTACGCACCATACAACATGCTGATTATGAAGACCTACTTCCAGTCCAATATTCCGGACAGCTTGGAGGAGGCAGCATTCCTTGACGGTGCAACCAATTTCCAGATTATCTGGAAGATCGTGCTTCCGCTGTCGAAGCCGATTCTGGCTACATTGTCCTTGTTCTATGCAGTAGGCCGTTGGAATTCCTACGCAGATAACAAGTACTATATCCGTTCTGAGTCATTGAAGATGGTTCAGTACAAGCTGTCACAGCTTGTCTCCTCAGCATCTGAGGCACAGACTGCACAGCTTTCTGGTGAGGTTGTTGTTACAAGTACACCGGAGGTACTTCAGGCAGCATGCATCATGTTCGTAACGATCCCGATCATTTGTGTATATCCGTTCTTACAGAAGTATTTTGTTAAAGGCGTTATGATCGGAGCGGTAAAGGGCTGATCGGTTATAAAAAGGGTTTTTCGAGTGACACCAAGGGAACGACAACAAAGGGTAATAAAAGATATGTAGTCGCAGTGTGGAAAGCTGTGATGCAGCATAAACGAATTTTTAATAAAAGGAGGATATTTACTATGAAAAAGAATCTTCGTAAGGTCTTCGCCGTATCAATGGCAGGTGCTATGGTGGCAGGGTGCATTCCGGCAATGGCAGATGAGACCGTTTCCACGACGGATTGGGAAGCATTTGCAGAAAATGTAACGCTGAGAGTTCCGGTTTATGACAGAGGTGCAGAGGGTGTTCCGGATGTTTCCAATAACTACTGGACCGGTTGGATTCAGGAAAACTTCGGTGACAAGTACAACATCACAGTTGAGTACGTTCCGATTACAAGAAGTGATGTTATGACATCTTACGCACTGCTTGCAGCAGATCAGAATCTGCCGACCATCCTGATGGAGTATGACTACCCGAAGGTAGCTCAGTGGGCAGATGATGGTTATCTGACAACCTTCGATATGGACGAGTTCAAGGAAGTAGCTCCTACTTACTATGCATCCATGGAAGAGGGCGGACGTCTGATGTACAGCACACTTGGCGGCGAGACTTACTTTGCACTGGCTGAGAGACCATATTATGATACTGTTTATTCTTTCCAGACATTCGTTCGTATGGACTGGTTAGAGGAGGTTGGATATGATCACGTACCGAAGAATCGTGCTGAGTATCTTGATGCTATGCAGAAGATCATGGACGCAGGTATCTGTGAGCATCCGGGCGGAGGCGCGATGATCACAGGTGTTGGTTCTGACCAGAACCAGTCATACAGAACCTATCCGTGCAACGAAGAAGAGTGGGCTATGTATGGTGATTACAACATTCCGTCACTTGGATGGGAGCCGAACTACAACCTGTTAAAGAGAGCAAATGAGGATTATAATTCCGGTATCACCGATCCAGAGTACTACATCATTGATTCTGAGACGGCAAAGGCAAACTTCGTAAATGGCAAGAGCTACAGCTACAGCGGTTACGTAAGTGCAAATACGGATTTCCTGAACGCATTCTATGATCAGAATCCGGATGGAAAGTTAGCAATCACTCCGATCAACGCTGAAGTTGATGAGTCTGGTGAGGATGGTATCGTAACTGTTCCGGCATGGAGAGCAGAGAACCCATTTGGTATGATCGTAGGCTTCTCCGCTACAGCAACAGAGGATGAGTTAAAGGCTGCATGGATGTACATGGAGTGGTTAAGCCAGCCTGAGAATCTGTATACTTTCCAGTGGGGTATTGAAGGCGAGAACTACAACTTAGACGATGAGGGCAATCCGGTTAGCGTAAGTGATTACAGTGGCGATTACAAGCAGGGTTACAACAACAGCAAGGACTATTGGTGTATCGTAAAGGAAAAGAGAACATTTGATACCGTTGAAGAGAACATTAAGGCTGATACTCCGCAGGATCTGCCGCAGAACTTCACCGATGATATCATTCAGTACTACTATGATCGTCTTGCAATTGCTGACCAGTATGGTTTAAGTGACTGCCAGTTCTCCGTAGTAATCTCTGCACAGTCTGAATATCAGACTACACTTGGCGAGCTGTACAAGGAGTTCAGAGATGCGCTGACCATGTGCAAGCCGGAAGAGTTTGATGCACTGTATGAGGATTATGCACAGCAGTACTTAGATCAGGGCTATCAGGATGTTATCGATGAGAGACTCGAAGCATTCCAGGCTGGAAACAGCACAACACTTCCAGAGAGCCAGAAGGCAGCTGACGCTGAATAATTCTGAAAAGCTCAAGAAAATTCTAAGAGTTCGTTTGAGAATGAATTAGAAGAAATAGTAAAATAAAAAAGAATCCCCCGCTACTGATTTTACGATCGGCAGCGGGGGATTTTTGTCTTGGCAAAAAAATATTTGCTATGTAAATGAATTCATTTTAAAAGACTATGATCTTCAATTTCCTGTATTCTGTTTGTAGTAGTGGGAATCGTTTTTGTATATGTAGTAATGTGCTTTTGTGTAGAAGGGACATTGGCATATAAAATATTAGGAGTTATAAGCATATGGCCAATTTTCTCGGGGTGTTTCTTGGGCGTTTCTGTTCAGTATAGAATCAATGCAATTGCTCAACCAAAACTTCAAAGAAAAGCAAAAAGAATACATGTGTTATCAATAATGACAATCGTGTTATATTATTGTTTTCTTATTGGGCTGTTATATTATTCTGTATTTGTAAAAGGATTTGGGGTTTAAAGTGTAATAGAGTAATTTTGCCGGGAGTCCCTTATTTAAGTGAACATCCCGGCAAAAAAATTATATCATTATTCAATTACTGCGAAATAATCGGCACAAACTTCGCACGGTTGCGAAGTGGATGATTCAGACTAATTGCGCCTGGTCGCGGACAAGCCATTACACAGGCACCGCAGTAGTAACATTCGCCCGGATATGCGACAATCGGATGTGTTCCCTTCTTGTCGGATGGGAACAGAATATCACACTGACAGACACGTGCACAAGTTCCGCAGCCCACGCACAGCGACTCATCAAAGGAGAGCGGCTGAACACTGCAAGGAACCTCCTCGAGCGAAAAGCTGACGCTGGAAAAGTCGAAAGAATTGGTTATAAGCTTATCGTTTTGCATATCCATTTGCCTCCTTTTCTTCCTCATAATCTTTGTTTCGCTTCTCATACTCGGTCTGTAAATCACCGAAGAAATCAAGCGGCACACGGCGCTCAATTACCGTACCATTCTCCTGATGAAGGGCGATATGGCAGTGGTCTGCCTGTGGGTCCATTTCCGGATAATCGCTTCTGGTAAAGAAGAGCGGTGCAGAGCTGGACTGACGATGCAATGAAGCATGAAGCACAATCTGGGCAACCGTGAGGATATCAAGTACCTCATGAATTCGCATCAGCTCATGTGGGTTCTTACAGGAAAGCTGAGGAACGATATCGCGCTCATAGGAGCCAAGCAAGTCAAGACCTTCGCGTAGAAGTGCTTCACAGCGAACACCGCCGCAGTAATTCTGCATGGCCTTTGCAATCGCCTGATTTAATTCCTTCCAGCTAATTCCATCTTTGACAAAGAGCGGTGCGTACAGACGGGCCTGTTCGCGGGCTGCTTCCTCTGGATCGTAAGAGGGCAGCTCACAGGACTTTGCGGCAGCAGCGGCCTTTCGTCCGGCATAGTAGCCAGTTGCACAGGCAAATCCGGCACAGTCCGATGCATAGAGCTGGTCACCGGCAGCATAGATACCGTCAATGTTTGTCTTGAGATCCCAGTCGTGAAGAATGCCGCCCGGCGCACCGAAGAACTGACGCTCCTGCTCAAGGAAGTTTGCAGACTGCCATCCGGTACCATAGCTTTGCAGCATATCCTTTGTTGGGTCAAAGCCACGCTTTGTATAATTTTGCAGAATCGGGATTTTTGTCTTTCCTTCCTCACCGACCATCATACCCCAGATGACGCGGCGTTCCTCGTCTGGCATACGGCTCAAATCGGCATAGAATGGAAGCTGATAGCCACGCTTGATCAGTTCATCAAAATCAAGCGTTTCCGGGCCGCGGTACTCATACTTTGGATTGTCGATAACACCGCCCTTTAAGAAGAATTTCTGGCCTGGAGCCGGATAATAACGCTCCAATACGCTTGTCAGCTCTTTGCCGTCGCGGTCTACATATGGAATCTCGACACCTCTGGAATCGACCATCGTTGCGGCGTACCAGGTGTTGTGATTGTTTCCGGTGCCATAAGCTGGGAAGCTTCGACCGGAAGCAGAGTATTCGGCGCGAACCGATTTTTCCATCATCGTGAATTCGATGCCGCTTCGCCAGCCCATTGCATGACCGCTTCCAATGCTCTGGAACGGGCGAAACTCGCACAGCCCCGGCTGATCGGCGTCAAACAGCCATACTCTGGCTGGACGAGACATAGCAAGGACGGTTGATTTTGCACGAAGAATATAAAACTTACAGGTGTGAACGTCCATCGCGCAGGCTCCGGCACCGCGTTTTCCACCATTTATAGTAGAAGTTAAAAGGGCAGTTGCCTCTGTATGTTCCAGAAGCTTTACGCCGAGACGCTTCAACTCTTTGTAGAGAGACGGTTTAAAGGTGGATCCCCATACGCGAAGCGTAAACTTATTCTTATAATCGTAGGCAAACATCAGCTTTGTCTTTTCATCACGGAAAGCCGCGCCTTCAAATTCATTTTCGGTATCACGTACCTTGCCGCCGAAGGATTCCATGTCCAGCATACGATCATATCCCTCGCGGCACTCAATATAATGAGCAATTCCATTGCTGTACCAGTCCTGCTCATTGACATAGGCCCAGGCGATTTCCTCCGGTGTTACACCGGAGCAAGGATTGGTGCAGGCAGATTCCCAGTGATCAAAGCCTGTTCCGGCAGAGCCGCTTTTTTCAATCGCTCCCTTTTCAACGAGGATGACGGACTGACCGCGTCTGGCAGCAGCGATGGCTGCATAACAGCCAGCCAATCCGCCGCCTAGAACGAGAACGTCGCAGCTAAGTGTTTCTGTAATACCTGTTTCATTGGCGTATGGCCAAGAAGTGGTATGTATCATAAGTTTCGTTCCCCCTTAAATTTAGAATGAAAATTGGCATTTGGAAAAAGCAGTACACAGGCGGATGCCAGATTCTGCGTCTTCCTTGGAAATAACACTGCTGCTGCAATGTGCATAACGAGTGACAACGGAAATACCACCGGCGCGAACACCACAGTTGGACAGATTCATGCTGGATGCATCGCAGCCACCCTTGTCGATTACTTCATACTGGAATGGGATATCCTCGTGACGGCAGCACTGCTCCATGGCAGCAATGACATCCTCATCGCATAAAACAGACGGATCTGCAACTTTGATGCCAATGCCTTCACCGATTGCATTGCTTCCGGTAAGGTCACATGGATAATCGTGAGCCGGAGTAACGTCGACAGCAATACCGATATCTGGCTTAATGAAAGCGGCTGTTGTCTTGGAACCGCGGCAGCCAACCTCTTCCTGAACGGTGAAGACATAGTAGATGTCATTCGGATAGGTTCCATCGTTTTCGCGAAGGGCTTCAATTAACTGGAAGCAGCCGACACGGTCATCAAATGTCTTGGAGCAAACAAGATCATTTGCCAGTGGCAGGTACTCACCACAGTAGCCGCATACAGAGCCAACGTGAACGTATTTGAGGGCATCTTCCTTGGACTTGGCACCGATATCAATAAAGAGTGCATTCGGATCGTTGTGTGCGTCCTCAATATTCTTCATGCTGCTGACAACGCCGTAGATGCCGTTGCGGAAAACCACTCTTGTATTGTAGGCAGAAGCGGTCCAGTTCCAGCCAACGTTGCATACAAGAAGACGACCATCTTCCTCGATTTTCTTTACCATGAAGCCGATTTCGTCCATATGGGCGGCAAACATGATCTTCTTGGAGTGTGGGCCTCCCTTGCCCTTCTTTACGGCAATCAAACTGCCGAGAGGGTCCACAATCAGCTCATCTGCATAAGGGCGTACCTCCTCTTCAATCAGTTCGCGTACCTT
>CAVCXB010000071.1:0-15379 GCA_963605535.1 Wujia chipingensis | reverse complement strand
AACTGTCTGTTATCCTGCTTCGATCACTGCATCAGAAGCCGTGATTATGTAAATGTGCTGGTAACATCAAAGCATCCGAGACAGCAATGGCTTACTATGGAGCAGGCTGTAAAGCATTGCACACAGGGTATCGGCATCTGGGAGTGGGCCAGCAATGATCAGGGTTCTGAACCGGATATTGTTATGGCATGCTGTGGCGATACACCGACACTGGAGACACTGGCAGCTGTTACCATCTTAAGAGAGGCCATTCCGGAAATCAAGATTCGTGTGATCAATGTGGTTGACCTGATGAAATTGGAACCGGCAACCGAGCATCCGCATGGTCTGACCGATGCTGATTATGACGCTCTGTTTACAAAGGACAAGCCGATTATCTTCGCGTTCCATGGTTATCATACGCTGATTCACGAGCTGACCTATACCAGAACAAACCGCAATATCCATGTCTACGGTTACAAGGAAGAGGGTACCATCACAACACCATTCGACATGCGTGTACAAAACGAGATTGACCGTTTCCATCTGGTGAAGAGTGCCATTCAGAATCTGCCGCAGTTAGGAAATCGCGGTGCTTATCTGATTCAGAAGATGAATGATAAGTTAGTAGAGCATAAGCAGTACATTCATGAGTATGGTCTGGATATGCCTGAGATTCGAGACTGGAAGTGGAACTTGTAATGATTCGATGAAGCGCAGCGGAATCAAGTTGCGGTTCTGAATAATTACGATTCTCAATCAAGAAATCAAAATAAAAAAGACAGGGAAGGCTATTACAGCTTTTCCTGTCTTTTTCTTCTATATTGAGCTGGTGTGCAGCCGCTTCGTTCCACAAAGATGCGGTAAAAATAGCCTTTATTGTGATAGCCAACTTCTTCTGCAATCTGCTCAATTGTACAATCTGTCTCACTGAGGAGCTGCTCGGCGCGTTCCAAGCGGAGCATTTGCAAATATTCGGTATAAGTCATTCCTGTCTGAGATTTTAACAGTCGGTTAAAATAATCTTCATGAAAATGAAATTCCTTCGTCAGCATCTGAATCGAGATATGATTTAAATGAAGCTTCATAAAATCGGTAATCTGATTGAGCAAAATCAAATTCATGCGTCGCCTCTGCTGTTTGGAGAGTGAAAATTCATATTGAGAGCCCAAAATCTGAAACACTCGCGTCATCAAGCCGCGGCAGATCAGCGGAGTAGCAATGTCATGGCGTGTCAGTTCGCACAAAACAGAAAGCAGTGTATTTTCCATATCTTCCACAATCTTTGGCTCACGTGGCCGAAACATCAAAAACTGCTGCAATGATTTTTGCTCAAGAAGTGCCATATGAAGAAACGATGCGATATCTCCGGGCGCGGTATGGTGATCGCTGATGCTGGTAAACATCGCATTCGTGATGCCGAAGAATACAATCGTGCATTCATTTTCATCTAAAATTTCCTGATGCAGACAATTCTTATCAATCAGGCAAAATTCGCCGGGATGGAAGATGTATTCTGTTCCTAAAATCTTCTGATGATATTCCCCCTCCATTACATAGAAAAATTCCAGATATTCGTGCGAGTGCAACTGTGTGCGCGTGCCAGGCAAAAATTCCTTTTCATAACAGAATGGGTATGGTGTCGGAAGAAACGTGGCCGACAGCTGATGGCCATCATGGATGTTCCAGAGAAGAGCAAATAGATGTTCTTCATCGGAGAGTGGATAGGGGCGCACCCCCTGAGCACTGGAAGAGTATTCCGGTATCAGAATGCCAAATTGTTCATAGGCCTTTGGCATCTGTGCCTGAGAGGTTTGGTAAATCGTATCTTTTACATATTGAAATAGTGACATAAAAATATGCCTTTCTACTGGAAAGTCCCGTGACCGAAGCCACGGGACATAATTGTTTCTTGTTTTGTAACTATTCAGAACTACATTTATTACTTCTTATTCTCAACCTCTGCCAGCTTCATAGCACGAACCTTTAAGGAAAGTCCAAACAGGTTGATAAAGCCCTCTGCATCGTGATGATCATACATATCACCAGTAGCGAAGGAAGCGATGCTCTCATTGTACAGGCTGTACGGAGAGGTAGTTCCCTGCTTGATGATGTTGCCCTTGTAGAGTTTTAAGTTTGCAGTACCAGTTACATATTCCTGGCTGGTCTTGATGTAAGCGCGAAGGGAGTCACACAGAGGGGTGAACCACTTGCCCTCGTATACCAGATCTGCAAAACGGTTGTCAACAGTCTTCTTAAAGGCCATGGAATCACGGTCAAGAATCAGTTCTTCAAGCTGCTTGTGAGCGGCCATCAGGATGGTTCCACCAGGAGTCTCATAAACACCACGAGACTTCATACCAACAACACGGTTCTCAACGATATCAACAATACCGATTCCGTTTGCGCCGCCGATCTTATTTAACTCGGTAACGATCTCAGAATACTTCATCTCTTTTCCGTTTAATGCAACCGGGATACCCTTCTCAAAGGAAATGGACAGCTCAGTAGCAACGTCTGGTGCCTTCTCTGGAGATACACCTAAAACAAGCAGATGATCATAATTTGGAGCCTGAGACGGATCCTCTAACTCCAGACCCTCATGGCTGATGTGCCACAGGTTACGGTCACGGCTGTAGCTGTTATCAACAGAAGAGAACGGAAGATTGATGCCGTGCTTCTTGCAGTACTCAATCTCATCCTCACGGGATCTCATGTTCCAAGTTTCATTGCATCTCCAAGGAGCAATGATCTTTAAATCTGGAGCAAGTGCCTTAAATGCCAGCTCGAAACGAACCTGATCGTTACCCTTTCCGGTAGCACCGTGACATACGGCAACAGCACCTTCTTTTCTTGCGATCTCAACTAACTTCTTTGCGATCAGCGGACGTGCCATGGAGGTACCTAACAGATACTCATTCTCATAAGTAGCGTTTGCCTGAACACACGGAGCAACATACTCATCGCAGAACTCATCAACAACATCCAGAATGTACAGCTTCTCAGCACCGGAAAGCTTTGCACGCTCCTGAAGACCATCAATCTCATTCCCCTGTCCTACATTGACGCAGCAGCAGACAACATCATAATCATAATTCTCCTTCAGCCACGGGATGACAGCAGTGGTATCAAGACCGCCTGAATAAGCAAGAACAACTTTTTCCTTCATAATTGTATCTCCTCTATTTCTTTTTCACTTTTTGTTGAAAACTGTATAAAAAAACCGCATATACCGTTTCTTCTGTTTGTTTTCTGTACAACACTATACAACATTACCCTTTGAATTGCAATAGGAAAAAATTAAAAAAGTGAAAAAGGGTATTGCATAAATAAAACATTATGCGTATAATGTTGAATATTAGCCGAGAATACATTGCATATATTCAAATACAATGCATATAAAAACATGGCAATGAACTTAGAATTGTTCATAAAACAGCGCATGAATCATTTCGCAAGAATATTGTTTTCTACTTGATTCTGATTCAGAGTGTGCTATACTTGGCGTTAGAAAGTTAGAAAATATAAAGGAAGGATACAAACTTATGATTACAAAGATAGAAGGCGGCGTAACCGCACCAAAGGGATTTCTGGCATCTGGATTAAATGCTGGTATTAAGAATCAGACAAAAAAAGATATGGCTATGATTTACAGTACAACACCGTGTGCTGCCGCTGGTGTATTTACCACAAATCTGGTAAAGGCAGCTCCTGTAAAGTGGGATAAGGAAATCGTAACCAATTCCCCATATGCACAGGCAGTTGTTGTAAACAGCGGTATTGCAAATGCATGTACCGGAGCAGAGGGACTTGGCTACTGTGCGGATACTGCAAAGGAAGCAGCAGCTGTTTTAAACGTTCCAGAGAATGCAGTGCTTATCGCTTCTACAGGTGTTATCGGACGTCAGCTTCCGATTGATAAGATTAAGGCAGGTGTTGCAGCACTCTCGAAGGTATTAGGAAGTGAGCGTGCGGATGCCAAGCTTGCAGCAGAGGCAATCATGACAACCGATACCAAGAGCAAGGAAGTCGCTTATACCTTTGAATTGGGTGGAAAGACGGTAACCATGGCTGGTATGTGCAAGGGTTCTGGTATGATCCATCCGAATATGTGCACGATGCTTTGCTTCGTTACAACCGATGCTGCGATTTCACACGAGCTTGTTCAGAAGGCACTTAGCACCGATGTTGTGGATACCTTTAACATGATTTCTGTCGATGGTGATACTTCCACAAATGATACCGTGCTGGTTCTGGCAAACGGTCAGGCCGAAAATCCAATGATTACTGAGGAGAATGAAGATTATAAGACCTTCTGTGAGGCACTTCATCAGGTAATGCTTGCACTGTCAAAGAAGATTGCCGGTGACGGTGAAGGATGTACCTGCCTGTTTGAGGCGACAGTAGTCGGAGCCGCAGATAAGCAGCAGGCTAGAACGATTGCAAAGTCTGTTGTTTGCTCCAGCCTGACGAAGGCAGCTGTCTTTGGTCATGATGCAAACTGGGGGCGTATCCTCTGCGCAATGGGCTATTCTGGTGCACAGTTTGATCCGGAAATCATTGATATCTGGCTGGAGAGCAAGGCTGGTACCATTAAGATTGTAGAGAATGGTATTGCAACTGACTACAGTGAGGAAAAGGCAACGGAGATTCTCTCTCAGGAAGAAGTTATTGCTAAGATGGATATCAAGCAGGGCAATGAGACTGCTACCGCGTTTGGTTGCGATTTAACTTACGAATATGTAAAGATCAACGGTGATTACAGAAGTTAATGAAAAACGCAGAAGCCGATGGCACACGAAAAAGGCAGCAAAACAAACGGTTGAATGAATCGGCCGAAATAGAGGACAGACAAAAGAAATACACAAGATCGATATAAGATAGATATAAGATAGACGACACAAGGAGAAGAAAAGAAGATGGAATTAGACAGCAAGATTATGGAAAAGGCCGCCACATTAATTGAGGCACTTCCTTATATACAGAGATTTAACCGAAAGATCATCGTTGTAAAGTACGGCGGAAGCGCAATGGCAGATGAGGAACTAAAGCGCAATGTTATTAAGGATGTTGTTTTGTTAAAGCTCGTAGGCTTTAAGCCAATTATCGTACACGGCGGTGGCAAGGAAATCAGCCGCTGGGTTTCTAAGGTCGGCATGGAGCCACACTTTGTCAATGGTCTTCGTGTAACCGATGAGGACACAATGGAAATTGCAGAGATGGTTTTAAACAAGGTGAATAAGAGTCTTGTCTCCATGGTACATGAACTCGGTGTGAAGGCAGTCGGTATCTCTGGCAAGGACGGTCAGCTGCTTCGCTGCGATAAAAAGCTTTCCGGTGGACAGGATATCGGTTATGTAGGCGATATCAAGGAAGTCGATCCAAAGATCTTATTTGATCTTCTTGAAAAAGATTTCCTTCCGATTGTATGCCCGATTGGTTTTGATGACAGCTATCACAGCTACAACATCAATGCAGACGATGCCGCATGTGCGATTGCCCGTGCAGTAAAGGCAGAAAAGCTTGCCTTCCTGACCGATGTAGAAGGTGTGTATGCAGATCCAAAGGATAAGAGTACACTGATTTCCGAACTGACAACGGATCAGATGGAAGAGTTGTTAAACAGTGGAAATGTTGGAGGCGGTATGCTGCCGAAGCTTCACAACTGTCTGGATGCAGTATTAAATGGTGTATCCAGAGTCCACATCATGGATGGCCGAATTGCACACTGTCTGCTTCTGGAAATCTTTACCAACAAGGGGATCGGTACTGCAATCTTAAAGACTGGTGATGATCATTTCTACACACCAGATGAGCAGCAAAATGATTAAGTAAGAAAAATTAGGAAATAAAGAAAGGCATTGTACTTATGGAAACACAGACAATTATTCAGATGGCAGAGGCCTCTCTGCTTCATACATACAACCGTTTTCCGATCGTTCTCGATCATGGCGAGGACGTTTATCTGTATGACACCGATCAAAAAAAGTATCTTGATTTTGCAGCGGGAATCGCCGTATTTGGACTGGGCTATAGCAACGAAGCCTACAAGACTGCAGTAAAGGAGCAGTTTGATAAGCTCGTTCATACCTCCAATCTTTTTTACAATGAGCCAGCCGCTAAGGCTGCAAAAAAGATTACCGAGTTAACCGGAATGGACCGCGTATTCTTTACAAATAGTGGAACAGAAGCGATCGAAGGTGCAATTAAGCTTGTCCGTAAATATGCCTACAATAAGGATGGCCGTACCGATCATGAAATCATTGCTATGAAGCATTCCTTCCATGGAAGAAGTATGGGCGCACTGTCCGTTACTGGAAATGAAGCTTATCAGGCACCATTTAAGCCACTGATCGGTGGTGTTCGCTTTGCAGATTATAATGATCTTGACAGTGTAAAGGCACTGATCAATGATCGTACCTGTGGTATTATCTTAGAGGCACTTCAGGGCGAGGGTGGTATTCATCCGGCTTCCAAGGAATTTATGCAGGGTCTTCGCAAGCTTTGCGATGAGCATGATATTCTTTTGATCTGCGATGAGATTCAGTGTGGTATGGGACGTACGGGAAGTATGTTCTGCTACCAGAGCTATGATGTAAAGCCAGATGTTGTCTGTGTGGCAAAGGCACTTGGAAATGGTCTTCCGGTTGGTGCATTTTTATGCCGTGAGGAGTGTGCAGCACTTGTACCGGGTGATCATGGTTCTACCTATGGCGGTAATCCACTCGTTTGTGCAGCAGCAAATGCCGTTATGGATCAGTTTGAGGCTTTAAATCTGACTGAGCATGTAAAAGGGGTTGGCGCTTATCTGTATGAGAAATTAAAGCAGTTAATGAGCGAGTGCGACTGCATTAAGGATCATCGTGGCGTTGGTCTGATGCAGGGAATTGAACTTACCATTCCGGTAGGAGAGGTCATCAAGAAAGCTCAGAAGGAAGGCTTGATTATTATTTCTGCATCTGGAAATGTCATCCGTTTTGTTCCGCCGCTTGTAATTGAGAAGGAACATGTCGATGAGATGATTGAAAAGCTGAAAAAGTGCCTGAATTAAATTGTGCATGGCTTTGAAGCGTTTTACATAATTTTCACTTTCATGGAGACACTTGAAAAGAAAGAAAAGTGGCAAAAAAATTTCAAGAAAAAGAAAGTGAGGATTTTTATGTGGGGTATCATCTTTGCTCTGATCTCAGGGGCACTTATGAGCATTCAGGGTTTATTTAATACAGAAGTGACAAAGCAGACAAGCCTGTGGGTATCCACAGGCTTTGTCCAGTTAACAGCATTTGTTGTGTGTGTGATCGCATGGCTATGTACTGGTCGTGAAAATGTGGCACTTCTTGCCAACGTACGTCCATGGTATCTGTTAACCGGCGGTATTATGGGCGCTTTCATTACCATCACCGTTGTCCAGAGCATGGGAAAGCTCGGGCCTGCCCAGTCGGTCATGATCATTGTCACCTCACAGGTGGTAATCGCCTATTTAATTGAATTATTTGGCCTTTTTGGAAGTGAGAAAGCTGATTTTTCGTGGCGAAAGCTTCTTGGACTTGTAATTGCTATTGTGGGAATTCTTCTCTTTCGCTGGGAGAAAGCGTAACCTGAAGCGTGCGGTTTTGCGAATAGGTGTCCCGTGAACAGTAACAATTTTTTGAGAAACTTTTTTAGAAAATTGCAAAAGCCCCTTGCATACTGATTCATATTTTTGTAGAATGATAGTATCGGTACAGCAGATGCCTGCCGAAAGGTGGGATCGGATGAAAAAGGCACATCAATGGATGCTGTTTTTTCTTTTTCTGTTTTTTGCGTCCACACTGACTGCGTGTACAAAAAATGCAGAAAAGCTTGTCTTTTATCAGACAAAGGAAACTTTTGGTTCGGAGTATGTTTCAGAAGACAAGGAAAACGAAGATACAAAAGCAGTTGAGCTGCATACAACCGAAGCGCATATCGCTGAAATTGTTGAGACACCTATAATTGAGACTCATACGATCGAGGAAAATGTTACAGAAACGATTGCTGTTTATCTATGTGGTCAAGTTTGCAATCCGGGGGTTTATGTGTTGGAGGCGGGTTCGCGTCTCTATCAGGCTGTTGAGATGGCTGGTGGTCTGACCGATCAGGCACAGGCAGAGGCCGTGAATCTGGCAAGAGTCCTTTCGGATTCCGAGCAGATTTATATACCGGATATTTCTGAGCAGGTTTCCATACCAGTGGCAGAATGGTTGCCGTCTGCTTCCACGGTGGCTTCAGGTGAGTCAACTGGTTCGGATGGGGAAACCATTTCTAAGCCTTCTGACAATCCTCTTGTCGTTAATATCAATCAGGCATCTGTAGCAGAACTGATGCAGCTACCGGGAATCGGTCAGGTAAAAGCAGAGGCAATTGTAGCGTATCGAAACAGCAATGGCTTGTTTTCTTCGATTGAAGAGATCAAAAATGTACCGGGGATAAAAGAAGCGGCTTTTGAAAAAATCAAAGGCATGATTATAGTATAGTTTTTTAGGTAAGACAGAACAGGAGTGGCTCGAAGGTGGCAAAGATATTAGTGGTAGATGATGAGAAGATTATAGTAAAAGGCATCCGGTTCAGTTTGCTTCAGGATCAGATGGAAGTGGACTGCGCATATGACGGAGAGCAGGCAGTAGAGATGGCAAAAAAAACGGAGTATGATGTCGTTCTTCTTGACGTGATGCTGCCAAAGCTTGATGGGTTTCAGGTATGTCAGGCAATTCGCGAATTCTCCAATATGCCGATCATTATGCTAACAGCAAAGGGTGATGATATGGACAAGATCCTCGGTCTGGAGTATGGAGCCGATGATTATGTCACAAAGCCTTTTAATATTCTTGAAGTCAAAGCCAGAATCAAGGCCATCATGAGAAGAAGCAGCAATACGATGGTTCATCCGCCACAGCCGCAGGAAAACAGTACGGATATTGTTACCGGAGATCTGCGTCTTGACATTCAAGGGCGTCGTTTGTTTATCCTTGGCAGTGAGATCAATGTAACCGCACGCGAGTTTGATCTTTTAAAGCTTTTGGTGCTTCATCCTAATAAGGTTTACAGCCGTGAGGAATTGTTAAATCTTGTCTGGGGTTATGAGTATCCGGGTGATGTGCGTACGGTTGACGTACATATCCGAAGACTTCGTGAAAAGATTGAACGCAATCCGAGCGAGCCGAAATATGTGTTTACAAAATGGGGAGTGGGATATTATTATAAGGCATGATAGCAAAAAGAAATCGTAATTTTTTCTGGAGAAGTTTCCGATTTTATATTTTCTTTCTGCTTTTGATCATGGGGTTATTGCCACTTCTTGCCGGATCCGAGATGATCAAACGCTCGTACCGCAGCTCAATCATTGATCAGAAGCTGTCAGAGTTACGCTATACCTGTCAAACGGTAACAGGGCAGATGTCTGGCAATTCCCTCACTGAAGCAGTAGATGATGATATCACACGGGAACTCAGTTTCCTTGCTGAATACAGCGGGGGGCGTCTTCTTCTTGTGGACAGCTCCTATCGCATCGTATTTGATACGTTTGGCGTATCACAAAACAAATATTGCATTTCAGAGCAAATTATTGATACCTTTGGCGGCAGTTCGTATGAAATGTATTCACCGAAAACCGAATATCTGGAACTTGCCGTGCCGCTTCGAACAAAGACAATGCTGGCAGACGGAGATGACAGTATTACTGGCGTGTTGCTTTTAAGTGCGTCTGGCACGTGGATTGCGAAAATGATCGACTCTATGAATCGTCAGATCTTTTTAATTGAAATTACGGGGGCCATGATTTTATTTGCGCTGAGTTTTATTTTTGCATGGACAAGTTCGACTCCGTGGAAGGATCTGGTGACAACACTGCAGCAGGTTCTTGACGGAAATTTGGATGTCACATTCTCGTCGGAAGGCGGTTACAACGAAACAAAGGAGATTATCAATACGTTCAATCAGGTATTGGAACGATTGCGGGCAATTGACCAGTCACGTCAGGAATTTGTCTCCAATGTCTCCCATGAGCTGAAAACGCCAATCACATCCATGCGCGTATTGGCGGATTCACTGATTGCAGAGGATAACGTGCCAGTTGATATTTATCGTGAGTTTATGCAGGATATTTCGGATGAGATTGACCGCGAGACAAAGATCATCAACGACTTGCTCGCACTCGTTCGTCTGGATAAGAATGCGACTGAATTAAATATCAGTCCGGTCAATATCAACAATCTGATCGAACAGATCTTAAAGCGTGTACGTCCGATCGCAAAGACGCGTTCCATTGAGATTATCTTCGAGAGCTTTCGCCCCGTAACGGCAGAGGTGGATGAGACGAAGTTAAGTCTTGCTGTCACAAATCTGGTGGAGAATGGTGTAAAATACAATAATGATGGCGGCTGGGTGCGCGTATCACTCAACGCTGACCATAAATACTTTTACATCAAAGTGTTCGATTCCGGTGTCGGTATTCCAAAAGATGCACTTCCAAGAGTCTTTGAGCGTTTTTACCGAGTCGATAAAGCACGCTCACGAGAGACAGGCGGAACGGGTCTTGGTCTTGCGATTACAAAGAATGTTGTACAATTACATCACGGCGGTATTCGTCTGGAGAGTACCCTTGGAGAGGGAACAACCTTCCTTGTGCGTATTCCACTGAAATATATTGAGTAAAAGAAAGAGGAAACAGGAGAGGCAGAATATGAAGAAAAAAATGATTTTGACGCTGTTCCTTTTGCTTTTTGGCATACTTGTGGGATGCAGCAGGAAGAATACGTCACAGGATGGATTGCGAGTCTATTACCGGGAGCTTTCTGGCAATGGAATCAGCTCATACATTTACAAACCATCCTCCACGGATCAGGAAACGGTGATCGACGAGCTGTGGACAAAGCTTACACAGAGCAATTCTGAGGAAGAGCGTCTTAGCTTAATTCCGTCTGATCTGAAGTTGGTTCGTTCTGTCGTGGAAAACAGCGGTCTGGAACTCTATTTTGATAGCTCTTATCAGGACATGGATACGGTATCAGAGTTATTGTTTCGAGCAGGTGTTGTAAAGACCTTCTGTCAGGTCGATGGAATTGAGTCCGTAACGTTTTTTGTCGATGAAAAACCATTAACCAATAGTTCTTATGCGCCGCTTGGTGCACAGACTGCCTCGGATTATGTGGACATTGTCGGCAATGGGCTAAGCAGCCAGAAAAAAGCAACACTGACGTTATACTATGCAAATGAGAAAGGCGATGCTCTCGTAAAAAAGATTCAGGATGTTGTCTATGAGAGTTCGTATTCCATTGAGAAAGATGTGATTAACCGCTTAATTCAAGGACCGTTCGGAGATGGGTACTTTCGGACACTTCCGGCAAATTTGCAGTTAATCAGTATTGGGGTCAAGGATAAAATTTGTTATGTGAACTTTGATTCCTCGTTCTTGACCGACGCACTTTCGATTGATGGAAATCTGATCGTATATTCCATTGTAAATTCATTGACTGAACTAGCAGATGTCCAGCGCGTTCAAATCATGGTGGATGGTGACAGCAACATTGTGTTCCGTGACATTTCACTTGGAAGTCCACTAGAGCGCAATTTAAATTATTAGAACTGAGTCAGTAGGAGGTATCACACGAAACGACCATTACTTTTTCTTGCATGTTCTTTTCTTGTGGGAGAATTCGTTTCTCACATATACATACAAATGAAAATGGAAATGACAAATGAATTACAAGATCTACTTATCGTTATATTGATCGTCGGCATTTTTATGCCGGCGATTTTTTTAGGACTGATACAATTTGTGTGGAAAAAAGGAAGACAGAAAGTGGTTCAAAAAAGAGTGGATCGGGAACCTATTTGTAAAGTCAGTAAGAGAGTAATACTCTGGCTGTATATAGGTATGTTTACAGCAATGATTGGCGCCATGTGCTGTTTCAGTGCGGATGCACATGGAATACTTTATGATACCTTGCTTTCCATGCAGCATACAAATGAAAACAATTCGTATAATGCAGTTTTGTCATTGAATGATGTGTATGTAGAGGGAACTGTGGCAAAGATAGAAGAGAAGTCGAAGCGCTGGATTTATCTAAAAAATGCTTCAATTCAATCTTCAGATGGATTGCATGCAGAGGGGGAAGGTATTATTGTTTTGCTTTCTACTTCTGGCAATGACTCACCGCGACCGCTTGCTGGAAGCAAAATTGGGCTCACGGGCGAATTATCTTTGTTTTCACAGGCTACCAATCCGGGCGAATTTGATTCAAGGAGTTATTATCACAGCTTAGGCTATGACTTTTGTTTGAGTGTAAATGATGATGCATGGACACAGAAAGGAACACGATATGATCCCATTGCAGAGGGGCTATGGCAGTTAAAAGCATGGATCAAAAATCGTCTTGCACAACTTATCGGTGCACAAAATGCAGATTGGACGGATTATGGAATTTACTGTGCAGTACTGCTTGGCGATAAAAGCGAGCTGGATACTGATCAAAAGACACTTTTTCAGGAGCAGGGAATTGCTCATATTTTGTCCGTATCCGGTTTGCATATCTCGGCAGTTGGTCTAGTAACCTGTGGCCTTTTGATGAAGCTAACTGGTTCATTTGCTATTTCTGGCATTGCAGGCAGTCTGACCGTTCTGTGTTATGCTGCCTTTACCGGTAATGCCGTTTCAACGATCCGTGCCTGTGTTATGTATCTAATCTTGATTATCGGGCGGCAAAAAGGGCGAATCTATGATATGCCAACAGCTGCATCTGCGGCCGCCCTCTGCCTTCTTTTCTTTCAACCGCTTGCGATCTTTCAGGCATCCATGCAACTGTCCTTTGGTGCAGTACTTGGAATCAGTCTTGTCAGTGATATATTCCGGCGAATACCAGGTAAGCTATCGGCAAAGGCTTCCATGAAAGCAGGACGATTTTTTTCGGTTATGGGACTTTCTATTGCCATGCTTCCCATAATTTTATATCACTACTATCAGTATCCGTTGTATTCCCTGCTCTTAAATCAGCTTGTCATTCCGCTTGCTGGAATCCTGATTGCATCGCCTGTAGTAGCACTTGTGGTATCGGCAGTTTGGCCCATGGCAGCATTTGCATTGCTATGGATAGGGCATCTGGTCATTTGCTTTTACAATCTTCTTTGTGAAGTGTTTGGAGCCTTGCCACTGTCTACACAGTATGCGGGAAAGCCTGCAGTTTGGCGTATCGTTTTGTATTTTGTCTTGCTTGGAATAATGGGTGTGTGTACCAGGTGGATCAGTGAAAAGCGAAAGGGAGAAGATGAGAAAGCAAGCAATGAAAGGGAAGCAAAAAAAGATTGCGAGAAAGCAGTTGAAAAACGCGAGAACGAAGAAAAACGAAGCGGTCTAATAATTGCCGTTTCGCTTGCAGTCGGTTATTATTTGTTTGGCTGCTTCTTTTTGCATGCCGACCATTATAAGGGATTAGAGATTACGGTACTAGATGTCGGTCAGGGTGATGGAATTCTTCTTACATTACCCGATCAAACCACCATTCTTTCTGATGGTGGAAGTTCCAGCCGATATCAGTTGGAAACTTCTGTGTTAGAACCAGTTTTAAAATCAAAAGGGATTCAGTGCCTTGACTATGTCTTTGTTTCACATGCAGACAATGACCATATCAGTGGCATTTTAGGGTTGATGGAAGACAACCCAGAGTGGATTGGTACGCTGATGCTGCCGCAAAGCTCGAGTGCTGCAGAACAATTTGAAAAATTGCTGACCGTAGCAAACGAGAAGCAGATTCCCGTTCTGTGGCTTTCAAAAGGAGATCATTTCTGCACAAGCTCTTTGTCCAATGTCTCCTTTGAAATATTGTGGCCAGAAAAAACATCCTCTGTCTCCGATACGAATGC
Organism: Wujia chipingensis; assembly: GCA_963605535.1. GTDB lineage: Bacteria > Bacillota > Clostridia > Lachnospirales > Lachnospiraceae > Anthropogastromicrobium > Anthropogastromicrobium chipingensis_A. Next base: position 1,525 of record CAVCXB010000071.1, on the reverse strand, counting down.
TCTTTCTCTTGTCTGGCGACTTTCCTACGGGGACTTTTCTATGCTCTTTATGGGGGATCTTCCGGGCGAGTGTGAGAGGAGTTTAGAGAAGCTAAAGCCAACAACGATCTTAAAAGTTGCCCACCATGGCTCCAATTATTCCACCACCGAACCCTTCTTACAGGACATTCAGCCACAGCTTGCTATCATTTCCTGCAGCGCAACGAATCGATATGGACACCCTGGAAAAGAGACGCTAAAACGTCTGGAACAGGCAAAGGTGCAAAATATATTTATCACAAAAGACTGCGGTGCCATCACAATTCAAACAGATGGCTCTGTCATAGAAGTTGAAAGTTATCTGAAACACTCCTGGTAGTCTGCATCTGTCAGGCCAGCTCCTTTTACTGAGACAACTTTTGCAGAGATTTTGTTTGCCTGATTTAGCGCTTCACTCCAGGAACAGCCCATTGCACGGCTTGCCATAATCTGTCCGATATGGCTGTCTCCGGCACCAATCGTATCCACAACACTTGCGTTGATCCCTGGAACCTCTGTCAAGGTGTCTTTACCTGCCTCCAGACAGCAGGAACCTTTACCCCCTTTTGTAATAATTACAGTATTGTGGGTACAGCTTTGAATGGTACGGGCGGCATCCAGCAGAGATACTGCACTAAAATCAATATCTGGATGAAAATTTGAGCAAATCAGATAGCTTAGTTCAAATGCTTCCTCTTCATTGATATGAAGAATCGGATTTAGCTGATACAGACGCTTCATTTTTTCTTCACCAATCTGACGAACGCGTGGCCCCGGTGCAAAGAACAGCTGCGGGCCGCGATGTTCCTCCAGCCATGAAATCAGTTCCTCACCAGTTGGCTCCTCAATTTCAAGGCCACAGACATAAATCATCGACATTTCGGAAATGTCAATGTCTGCCATCCATTCACTATGAAACGTATATTCTGCACCGTGGACAGATAAAAAGGTGCGTTCACCATTGCTATCGACAAGACAGTAACAGCATCCGTTCTCCGAATCTGCATTCACATGAATCGGAAGCTGGCGCTCCAGAAAGGATTTTCGGATGTAATCGCCATACACGCCTATTCCAACCGGAGTGATAAATGTATACGGTACGCCAGATTGACGAACGATATTCGCCGCATTATAAGCACAGCCGCCGAGTGCAAGCGTCTGCCCCTTTGGTTGAATGTCCTCTGCCGTACGTGGAAGATGGTCAATTTCAATGATAACATCGACACAGGTGCTGCCGATTAATAGGATTTTTTTCATGACTAGGTTCTCCTTCATTCTTTTTCGTGCTTCTTAGTTTGTCTTAGTTTTGGGTAGCTTTTATTTAAAATTGTTTTTAGACTTTATTTCACTACTGTATCACAAAGAAAGAATTCTTGCAATTTAATTACTGAAATAATCAGCTCTGACGAGTAAACTTCTCATTTTTTCTTTTACTGAATTTTCACCAAGCCATCAAAACATTTGTTCTGTCTTTTTTCCTTTTAAGGCACAGACTTTCCTCATGTTA
>CAVCXB010000070.1:0-15437 GCA_963605535.1 Wujia chipingensis | reverse complement strand
AGTAATTGGTTTCCTGTTCACGGGAGGTAGTTTTACGAAAGCGGTTCGACAGCAACCCGTGAACAATAAAAAAATCGTCCGATGGACATAAAACGAAAAAAATGATATAATGCAGTCAGATAAGAGAGCGTAAGGGGGAACAAATTCGTGAAACTGGAACGTGGAAAGCTGCGCCGTCAGGGTGTGCTTTTGTATCTGGCTGCATTTAGTTTGATTGTCGTGCTGATCATTGCTGTCATGGGTGGCTATCTGTATCGTTTTTATTATCGAACCATCTATGAAAATTTTGTTGAGGCAAATGAGAATGATTTAAAGGCAGTCGAGTCGCGCCATGAAAATGATATGGCGATCATTTCTGATGTAGTATCGCAGATCAATCTGTCATCGGACTGTACGGAGTTTTTGTTGGACAAGCAGCCGTTAAAGAGTATGAAGCTTGAGGAGCAGCTGTACCGCTATACGGCAGTCAGCCAGTTTTTCGGGCAGGTGTTATACTTTTATCATGGCGATCAATATCTGTACAATCATCAGACTTCTATTCGTCTCGACAACTTTGTCCGGACAGGACTTGTGTTAGAAGATACCGATGCAGAAGAATTTCGGGCGCTTCTTTGCGACGAAGATTACCGTTTAAAGGTGCTGCCTGAGCAGGGGACATCTGGGTACATAAAGGTACGCTATATGGATGATACCGATAAGGTGACCGTCTATTTAAAGACGATTGTGCCGAAGCGAAATGCGGTTATGGTATTTCTTGTGCCAGAGCAGTATTATGATGGACTCTTGGATACAGGCGATGCAGAGGATGGCAGCAGCCATTATATTTTGTACGATGGACAAATCATTGTAAAGAAAGAGACAAGCGAGACGGCAAAGCTTGACAGCAGTGTTGTCAGCAAGACACTTCTTGGTCTGGCAACAAACGAGGAAGATGGCGAGAGCAGTGAGGCGGATGGGCTTCGTGCGTTCGATGCGCTTGCATCTGGTACAACGGTGTCTCAAAAGATTTCTGTGGATGGCACGTCTATGCTGGTTTCGATGAAGGCTGGCGACAGCGGCTTACTCTATGTGAGCATGCAGCCGATGCATGTCTTTGGCGGACAAATCCGAAGCGGCATGTGGGGAATTGTTTTCTTACTTTTGTTATGCAGCATTCCGGCGGCATTTGGCATTGTATTTTTGTACCGCAAGCTTGCAGGACGCATCCGCCGAATCAATGTCATGTTGAAAAAGGAAGACCGCCCATATGATTTAGAAACGATCGAGACGGGCATTGAGAGTCTTGTCAAAAACAACGAGACACTGACGAAAAATAATGAAACACTCGCAAAGAGTAACGAGACACTGACAAAAAATAATGAGACGCTTGCAAAGAAGAATGAGACGCATATGCCGTTAAAGAAGAGTCGCTTTATCGGAAATCTGGTGCGCGGTGTCTATCGAAACACAGACGAAATCAAAAAGGATGCGGCAGAGGCGCAGATCACGATTCCAGAATCGGCATCGGTTCTTGTCATTATGCTCGGAGAGCTTGGCGGTGACCGCGGACAGAACAACGAGGAGAAGGCAGAGAAAGCAATGCTTGATCTGATTCGCAACTATCCGGCACTCGATGGCTATCGCATTAAGCTGATCAGCAAGACGAGAAATGTGTTTGTCATCTTCGTGGCAGACCGGGCACAGGCAGAGGATATGCTGGAGCGCTTCTTTGCAGTGGGACGCTCGTACTGTGAGGAGCTGATCATGGCAGTCAGCGATTACCATGAAGATTTGATGGAGGTGCCACAGGCTTATCTGGAGGCGGATACCGCATTCGATACGCGATTCCTTGTCGATAACAGCAACATGATTCGCTACCAGCAGGCATCAAAGGTCGAGCATATCGAGATTTTACCGGAGAGCTTTCTTCGCAGACTCAAGAATGCGATTCGCGCCTGCAACCGCGAGGAGGCTGATCAGGTTATTGACGAGATTTGCAGCAAGCTAAAGAGCAGCAATCATTCACTTTTAAGTTTTCGTGTGCTGTACAATGACATTCTTCATATCTTGATTACCGAGTGGAATGATACGCATGTGGATTTCTCCAATATCTACAACGTATTCTTGCTGTCACAATGTTTGAATGTACAGCAGTTTTCGGATATTCTGCATGAGGTGTGCCATAGCCTGATTTATGCAAGACAGTCAAATGAGCCAGCAGATTCCAAGGAGCCGGATATGGCGACAAAGGCGGTTGCCTACATGAAGGCACATTACAGCAGCCCGGATTTGACCATGGCATCACTTGCCGATGAGCTGTCCATCAGCCCGGTTACAATGTCAGTCGAGTTTAAAAATCGCATGGGTGTGAATCCGTCCGATTATCTGGGCATCATTCGCATGGAGAAGGCAAAGGAGCTGTTAAAGACAACTACGCTTAAGGTGAAGGATGTCAGCGCAGCGGTCGGCTATGAGGATGAGCATGTGTTTATGCGTCGCTTTAAGAAGTACGTCGGCAAGACGCCGGGACAGTACCGCGAAGAGCATACACAGGGAAATTAGAAGTGACTATACTCATAATCCATAAAAACTTACTACAGGGAGGGTGCGCAGGCATCCTCCTCTTTTTTGCACAGAAAAGATTGAAAATCTCCATTGTTATTCAAGAAAATCTGGTTTACAATAGAAGCTATGCATGTTAGATCAAATCAGGTTAATCGCTCATGACAAAATAGGGAAAAAAGCAGTTGCGGGTCTGTTTGGCTTGATTTATGAATGGCAAATATGAATTAAAGGAAAAAGGAGGAGTTTTGAAAAATGATACGTTTATTTGAAGAGCATCAGGTAAGAAAGACAACTGAGCTGTCTTCATCCCTGTGGAATTTTTCTCAGGTGACAGGTGAAAATGCGGCACCTGTTCAGAAAGTAACCGTGCCGTCCTGTTGGGAGACTTATCCTGGCTTTGAGGCATATAGAGGACAGGGCTTGTATGAGCGTACCTTTGAGGCAGGCGGCGATGTGCGCCTTGTCTTTAAGGGTGTCAGTCACACCGCAACGGTCAGCGTAGATGGAACGGTAGTGGCAGAACATTACAATGCGTTTACGCCATTTGAGGCGATTCTGACCGATCTTACCCCGGGTGTGCATAAATTGAGTGTTCTTGTGGATAACTCATTTTCAGAGGCATCTGCGCTTCATGTGGAAAACGATTATCAAAGCTACGGCGGCATTTCAAGAGGCGTTGTGCTGGAGCAATTGTCGAAGCATTACATTAAGCAGATGCACTTTACGCCAGTCTACAAGGACGACAGCTGGTATGCACAGCTTGAAATCGGGATTGCATCGCTTGACAATGAGCCGTGGAAGGGCAGCGTGTGCGTTTCCTTAAAACAAGGCAATACCGCAATAGAAACAGTGCTTTACACAGAAAACTGTAGTACAGAAAACGCTAATACAGAAAAATGTGATACAGAAAACAGCAGCATAGACGGCGCAACTACCGCAAATGAAATCGTGATCAAGAGCGACTTAATCGCCTGCAAGAACATAACATCTTGGGCACCGGAGCATCCGACCCTGTATCTGCTGACCGCACAGCTTTTTGATACTGATGGCGCAGCAATCGATGATCTGACTGACCGCGTGGGCTTCCGTGAGGTAAAAGTGCAGGGCAAGGACATCCTTTTAAATGGAAGAAAGCTTCGCATTAAGGGATTCTGCCGCCACGAGGATCATCCACAGTTTGGCTGTGCGCTGCCATTATCTGCCATTATGCAGGATTTGCAGCTGGCGCGCGACTGTGGCGCAAACTCCATCCGCACCTCACATTATCCGAATGACGAGCTGTTTCTTGATCTGTGTGATGAACTCGGTATCCTTGTCTGGGAGGAGAACCATGCAAGAGGACTAAGCGAAGCACAGATGAAAAATCCAAACTTCGAGCGTCAGTGCGAGGACTGTATTCGTGAGATGATCGCTGCACACTACAATCATCCGTCGATCTACATCTGGGGTATTTTAAACGAGTGCGCGAGCGATACCGAGTATGGAAAATCCTGCTACAAGACACAGTTTGAGTTAATAGGGAGCCTTGATCCGAGCCGCCCGCATTCCTTCTCAAGCTGTCGCTTCAAGACCGATATCTGTTTTGATCTGGTCGATATCGTTTCCTATAATATTTATCCAAAGTGGTATCACAACACGCCAGTTGCCGATTATCTGGATGATCTGTACAAGTGGGTTCAGACAACGGAAGGTGCAGGAAAGCCATTTTTGATCACCGAGGTAGGTGCAGGTGCCATTTATGGCTATCGTACACCGGCGAAGGTAAAATGGTCCGAGGAGTATCAGGTGCAGGCACTTGAGGAACAGTTAAATGCGATTTTGTCTTACGGCGATTGCTCTGGTGTGTACATCTGGCAGTTCTGCGATGTACGTGTCACCAATGACTGGTGGAGCACCCGTCCGAGAACCATGAACAACAAGGGTATCGTGGACGAGTACAGAAGACCAAAGTTGTCCTACGAGACGGTAAAGCACATTTTCAGTTCTGTTGATACGTATCGGGACTAAATATAGTAACAAATTACAGTAACAGAGAGGAAGCACAATGGAAAAACAGAAGAAGTTTTCACTGAAAAACTATCTGTATGAGTATAAGTGGTGGTACGTTCTTGGCATCTGTATCCTGCTTTTTGTTGATCTGGCAAGCATTTATGTTCCGCAGTTTATCGGCGATATCATAGATGGATTGACAAATGGGACGCTGACCAAAGAAGGTATTCCGATGATGCTCATTAAGATATTGATCGCCGGACTGGTTATGATGTTTGGCCGCTTTGGATGGCGTTATTGTATATTTGGTGCATCCAGAAAGATTGAGTATCGTCTGAGAAATGATATGTTTGGTCATATCGAAATGTTGTCTGCGCGCTATTTTAATGAGCACAAGACTGGTGATTTGATGGCGCATTTTACAAATGATCTGGAGGCAGTGCGTGTGGCAGTCGGTATGGCAGTCATTACGACTTTCGATGCAGTTATTATGTCGCTCATGGTTATCATTAAAATGATCGTTTATGTTGATCTGCGCTTGACTATCCTCGCATTTATCCCGATGATTCTTGTTGCGATTGGCTGCTATTTCTTCGGCATTCATATGAAAAAACGCCAGATCGCCCGTCAGGAGGCGTTCTCATTTTTGTCTGATAAGGTACAGGAGAGTATTTCTGGTATCCGTGTGTTAAAGGCATTCGTTCAGGAAAAGAAGGATCTGGACGAGTTCCAGAAGGCAAACGAGAACAACATGGAAAAGAACCTGGCAGTTGTAAAATTAAGAAGTACCTTTGGCCCGCTGCTCGATCTGATTACTGGAATCAGCCTTCTTTTAACACTGGTTGTCGGCGGCAAGATGGTATTAGACGGCAGCGTATCCATCGGACAGTTTGTTGCCTTCAACTCTTACATTGGTATGCTCGTATGGCCGATGATTGCCTGCGGTGACTGTATCAACACCTTCAGTCAGGCGGCGGCAGGTTACAAGCGTATCAAGGATATCTTCGAGGAAAAGCCGGATATCGTGGATAAGGTGATTGAGAAGGATGGCGATCACTTAAATGGCGATATCGAGATGCGTGATCTGACATTCCAGTACCCGGACGGCGAGACACCTGTCTTAAAGAATGTCAATCTTCATATTAAGCAGGGCGAGATGTTAGCGGTACTAGGACGTACCGGAAGCGGAAAGTCTACGCTGGCCGATCTGCTTCTTCGTGTGTACGACTGCAAGGAAGGTATGCTTCTCATGGATGGAAAACCAATCGACGAAATTCCGCTTCATGTATTACACCGCGATGTGGCGTATGTGCCGCAGGAAAATTTCCTGTTCTCCGATACACTTGAGGAGAATATTGCATTTGGACTGGAGGTCCGTATTTCCGATCATCCGCATCTGCGCGATGATATCAAGGAGGCGGCAGAGGCAACCTGTATCCATGACAATATTATCGACTTTCCGGAAGGCTATCAGACGCTTGTTGGTGAGCGCGGTGTGACACTTTCCGGTGGACAGAAGCAGCGTAGTTCCATTGCGCGTGCGCTTCTTAAGAATGCACCGGTATTGATTATGGATGACTCGCTCTCCGCTGTCGATACCGATACCGAGGAGCAGATTTTAGAGAATCTGATTCGTTTGCGCGAAGATAAAACAACGATTATTATCGCACATCGTGTTTCCACACTTCAGAAGGCGGATCACATCGCGGTTCTGACCGAGGGTGAGCTGACCGAATATGGTACACATGATGAGCTGATTCGCGAGGGCGGCTTCTACGCAAAGATTTACGAGAAGCAGCAGCTCGAGCAGGAATTAAATGAGATGTAAGGGGGTGCAGCAAAAATGAATTCAATGACAGATGATAAATTGGAAAGCAATTATAAGGGAAATGCGCTGCTGCATCTTCTCTCCTATATGAAGCCATATGCCGGTTGGGTGGTACTTTGTCTGGTACTCGTGTTGGCGCTTACAGGCTTCGATTTATATCGACCAACCCTGATCGGAGATGCAATTGACAACTTCGAGACGCAGGGCGATTACAACGTGATTCTTAACACGGCATGGAAATACGGCATTGTGCTGGTGCTTAGTTTTATTTTCAACATCAGCCAGACCTGGATTTTGCAGAAGACTGGACAGAAGATCATTCTGACGGTGCGCCGCGAGCTGTATGTGCATATTCAGAGTCTGAGCAGCCGTTTCTTTGATCTGACACCAGTTGGAAAGCTCGTCACCAGAGTGACAAACGATGTCGAGGCATTAAACGAGATGTACTCCGGTATTTTGGTACGACTGTTTCGAAATATCGTAAAGATTATCGGACTGGCAGCAGTCATGATTGCGCTCGACCGCGGACTGGCGCTGATTTCCTTTGTACTGCTTCCGATTGTTGTGGTTCTCACCATTGTCTTTCGTGTCATTTCCAGAAGAGTATACCGTGTGGTGCGCACAAAGCTGACCGATATCAACACCTTTTTGTCTGAGAACATTTCGGGAATGCGTGTCATTCAGATTTTTGGACGCGAGGAGCGAAAGTTCGAGGAATTCAAGGACAAGGATTATAAGTTGTACCGCGCACATTACCGTGAGATGCTTGTTTTTGCAATTTTCCGTCCGCTAATCTACATCTTGAGCGTGCTGTCACTGATGATCGTACTTGGTGTCGGAAGCAATGAAGTGTTAGGCGGTGCAATTTCCATCGGAACACTCTATATTTTTTCGCAGTATATTCAGCAATTCTTTGATCCGATTCAGGAGCTTGCCGAGCAGTTCTCCACTTTGCAGTCATCTATCGCATCTGCCGAGAAGATTTTCACGATCCTTGCTGAGGAGCCGCAGGTAAAGGAGGAGGAAAATCCGAGTGTACTGCCGAAGGTATTCGGACGCATCGAATTTGATCATGTGTGGTTTGCTTACGATGGGGAAAATTATGTGCTTCGCGATGTCTCTTTTGTCATCGAGCCGGGTGAGAAGGTTGCCTTTGTCGGTGCGACCGGAGCCGGAAAGTCGTCCATTCTGAATCTGATTGGACGCTACTATGACATCCAGAAGGGACATATCTATATCGACGGCGTGGACATCCGAAAACTCTCCAAAAAGCAGTTAAGAAGTGCAATCGGACAGATGCAGCAGGATGTGTTTATCTTCGAGGGCGATATTGAATCGAATATTCGTCTGCACGATGATATTCCAGTTGAGGATGTCAAGGCGGCTGCCGAGTATGTCAATGCATCGCATTTTATCGAAAAGCTGCCGCATCAGTATAAAGAGCCTGTCACCGAGCGAGGTGCGACTTTCTCAGCAGGAGAAAGACAGCTTTTATCATTTGCGAGAACGCTCGCGCATAAACCGGCGATTCTCGTTATGGATGAGGCAACTGCGAATATTGATACCGAGACGGAGCTTTTGATTCAGGAGGCACTTGAAAAGCTGATGAAGGGACGCACCACCATCATGGTAGCGCACCGTCTCTCCACGATTCAGCATGCGGACTGTATCATGGTTATGCATAAGGGAAAGATTCGTGAGCGCGGAACGCATCAGGAGCTGCTGGCGCAGAATGGAATCTACAAGAAGCTGTACGAGCTGCAGATTCATCATGAGGTGGATTGCCAGCAGGGGTAATTCGACCCGGTAGAATGCAACTTGGTAGGTTTACGAGGGGCACTTCGACGAGTGTTTTGTCGGTGGCCCAATTCCGCGGGCACCTGTTACTATGAAGCTGACGTTCACGGAACAACCATTCGCAAAACTGCACGTTCCGTGCATCGCTGCTGCGCAGCTTTGTTTTGTTCATGAACGGTTGTCCACTTCGACCAAGTGATTCGTAAAAGCCTTATGCAAGCATAGGCTTTGTACGAATTCATTTGGTCGCGTGAACTTAGAGCGCACATCGGTCTCAGCGCCCACTACGTGGTGAGTGCTGAAACGGAAGGATTAAGAAAAGGAGCTGTTACCTAACAGAAATATTTGTTAGCGTGACAGCCCCTTATATTTTTACTTCAATTATAAGAACAAATATTCGACTAAATATTGACATGCAAAAAAAATAAGCCAGAGGGGTTAGTTCTGAATGGCTTTTTAAATGGGTACGCTGGCTTAATTAGTGTCCCCAGTGGCTCAATAAGTGTCTATGGTGGCAAAGCAAGTTATGGCAAGTGAAGATCAGAAAGCATAACGTCTGATAAATAAAAATAGATCTTCATTGAGAGCAGGAACTTATATGCTTTCGGGCGCCTGCCTCCAGATTTCGTTTGGTTGTTGACAAACTGCCTCTTTGGGGATATCTTATAAATAGATAATTCTTGAGAGATACTACGAGGAGGCTATTATGAGTAAAATGATTCTCTACCACGGTTCAAATGAAAAAATTGAAAAGCCTATTTTCGGAAAAGGTAAGGTTTATAATGATTATGGTCAGGGCTTTTATCGTACAGAACATATAGAACTTGCAAAAGAATGGGCTTGCAATGAGGGCGTTGACGGTTTTGCAAATAAATATGAGCTTGATTTAACAGATTTGGAAATTCTTAATTTATCTGAAGAAAGATGCACCATTCTTCATTGGCTTGCGTTGCTTATGGAAAATCGCCTTTTCCGTGTGACGGCTCCTGTGATGCGTAGAGGTGAGCAGTATGTTTTAAAGAGTGAAAAAGCATTTCATCAAATCGAGTTTAAAGCTGCTGAATTAGCAGATAATACTATTTATTATGCCCGAAGAAAAATAAGAGATGATGAAGCTCGCAATGCTTTCTTTACAGAATTTGAAAAGGAAGATTTGAATGGCATTTATATGCGGGATATTATCAGGGAGGGAATGACAAGTGATGATGCACGCTTACGATGAGATCTACCTTAATGATGCGATGAGAAATCTTGGCGAAGCTTTTGATTATTCGGCAACGGTTTTGGCTATCCCTATGGATGATTTTCTTGATATGTTTATTATAAGTGGCATTGCAGAGCAATTTGCTCTCGGCGTTCCAAAGTTTGTGTCGGGTCTCTCGGGAACAGAACTTGTATGGGAGGTTTTGAATCGTACAAAGAAAAATATGGATTTACCCGCGCCACAGACTGAATATGACTATTCTCCAGAATACTGGTGCGGTTGGATACTTGCATTTTATCAATGGAATACAGGAAAAAGCTTTAAGGAAATAAAAGAATATCTGCCTATGAATGAGATTTATAAGCTATATCCCACTTTGCATGAAGCATCAGAGGAAAAGTTTGTTGATGTAGCTAACTCTATATTAAAATGGAAAAATAGATCAACAAAATTACAGACGGTACGCAAAGCAGTTGGACTTTCACAAAAAGAACTATCTGAAAAATCAGGAGTAACGCTTCGAATGATTCAACAGTATGAACAGCGAGCAAAGGATATAAACAAGGCAAGTGCAAGTAACTTGTTTGCATTAGCCAGAGCACTCGGCTGTAAGGCAGAGGATTTGCTAGGATAAAAGCCAGAAGGGTTAGTTCCGAATGGCTTTATACATGAAATGCAATGCTTATATACAAGAGTGGGATTTTGAACATTAGGGAATCCAATATTGGAGGGAGAAAGCTAAATGAAGCGAGTATTGGTGAAATCGTTAAACGAAGCATTTGATTTTGTGATGGACCATTATTATCCGGTAGGATGTGAAGAGGACGCAAAAAGAAAAGATACATATGCGATCATCTCAATTCAGGATACGCATACGGGTGGTTTTGGTGTTACGTTTTCGAAAAATAAATTCTGCAAAGGTGTTCTTACATTATACTTTGATGATGTCGTGAAAGAAACAGAAGAGGCCGTGTTGTTTGATGAGAAAATGGCAGATTCAGTTATCGCATTTATTCGCAATCATTTGGATGTAGATACGCTGTTGATTCATTGCTACGCCGGACAGTCAAGATCACGTGCAATCGGAGCATTTGCAGAAAAGATGCTTGGAAAGAATAATCAGAAATATTTTTCACAAAAAAAGCTTTGGGCAGGCACACCAAATGAGCATGTATATCGTATGCTAGAGGACGCTTGGTTTCGTGATATGTTAGGGTAGGAAAGCTAGAATTTTGAGAATTAATGGTATGCAATGACAAGAGGCAGAAAACATGTTATAATAAAGTTATCAAAAAATGGGTATTTGCCAAAAGGATGTATAATATCCAAGGAAAGAAATAGTAAAAATCAAAACATACAGGAGGGAAATATGGCGACTCAAACAAAAGGATTTTGCAAATATTGTGGGAAAGAATATACGAAAGGCGGAATGCTGCGTCACTTGTCAACATGTAAAAAAAGAAAGATTCGGCTAGGTTCAGAACGTGGAAAGAAAAGGTGTCGATATTTCGAAATTGTCATTTTGGATAAATATCGGAAGGTCTATTGGCTAATCGTTGAGGCAAGCGAAAATACGACATTAAAGACACTAGACCAATTTATTCGTGATATTTGGGTAGAATGCTGTGGGCATCTTAGTGCGTTTGAGTGCAATGGCATTCAATATGAAAGTGATCCCGATCCATATTGGGATGAGGATTCAGAAGATATGAATCATCGTCTAAAAGATGTTGTAGAGGTAGGAGATTCAATTTCCTATGCATATGATTTTGGCTCAACGACAAATTTGATTTTGAACATACATAGTTGCCGCGATGGTGAAAAAAAGGATAATGAAGTCGTAATTTTATCCCGAAATAACCCGCCGAAAATAGTGTGCAACAATTGTGAACAGAATGAAGCAAAATGGATTAATCCGATGGGATATGATGATGGATTTTTCTGGTGTGATAAATGCTTGAAAGAACAACAGGAAAATGAAGAACATGAAGAAGATTCTGAACTAGAATATTTCCTGCCGATATGCAATTCGCCTAGAATGGGCGTATGTGGGTATGATGGAAGCCATGCATATTCAGATCAATTTAAGCCAGATGAGGAATAAAAAATACAAATGATTCTGCAAAAATATTGCATCGACAGCGATGATGGAAGGTGCTATAGTAGGAAATAGCAAGAAAGCCGTATGCAAAACATACATAGAGTGTTACGATAGTTCATGGAATGGAATGGAAAGGAATGGTAAGAATCATGGGAATTTTTATGCGTTTTCCAGGTGGAAAGAAAAAGGCGTTGACACTGAGCTATGATGATGGTGTGGAACAGGACATTCGTCTGATTGACATCATGAAGAAAAATGGATTGAAGGGAACGTTTAACTTAAACAGTGGCTGCTATGCCCCAGAAGGGACGGTGTACCCAGAGGGAACAATTCATCGAAGAATGACAAAAGAGCAGGTCACAAAGCTCTATTCGGAGAGTGGTATGGAAGTCGCAGTTCACGGCCTGACACATCCACATCTTGAACAGCTTCCGATCAATCTGTGTCTGGAGGATATTGTAAAGGATCGTGAAAATTTGGAGGAGCAGTTTGGCGTGATTGTGCGCGGAATGGCATATCCATATGGAAGTTTTCATGATACCGTTATTGAATGCATGAAGGCAGCTGGAATTGTGTATTCCAGAACGGTAATTTCCAACAGAGGATTTTCGATCCCGAAAGATTGGCTTCGCCTTGAGGCTACCTGTCATCATGATGATCCAAAGCTTATGGAATTGGCAAAAAAATTTGCAGAGGATAATTCCAATAGTTCTCCGTGGCTGTTTTATCTGTGGGGACATAGCTATGAATTTGAGGCACATGATAACTGGAATGTGATCGAGAATTTTGCAGAATATATTGGTGGCAGAGACAATATCTGGTACGCAACAAATATAGAGATCTATGAGTATGTCACAGCCTACAGACAGCTTGTATTCAGCATGGACGCAAAGCAAGTATTTAATCCAACCGCATATACGTTGTATTTTGAGAAGGATGGAAATGAGTATTGTGTAAAGTCTGGGGAGCACATTTTGATGTAAAAGAATGATGAGATGATTGTAGCTTACAATGGAAATTTTTAGCTTCAAGGTCCTTTTGGGTAATAAAAGAGCGTTTGAAATTTGTTAGCAACTAGAGACAATAGAAAGGAAGGGATATGTATGAGTAGCTATGAAGAGAGTAGTCGGACAACGGCGGCAAATAAAGAACTGAATAAAGTTGGAAATGAAATTGGAAAAATAAAAAAGCAATATTCAAGTTTGGAAGAAGAAAGATTGGATATTGAGAAAGAAGCTATTTATATTAAAGAGAAAGTGTTTGGTCAGACATGGGATAGTGTTGGTGATCGATGGAAGGAAGAATTTAATTCTATCGTTCTTAGGGAAAATTGCAACAATTGAAAGCTTGCGAAATCGAGAAAGTTTGCAACGTCGAGAAAGCTTGCAAAATCGACGTGCAGATTGAAATTGTTACGGAAATTTTAGCAGTAAGGAAGGAAAAAAGTATTATGAAAAATCGAGAGCGGCTCGGAAGTCGACTGGGCTTTATTATGCTGTCGGCCGGATGTGCCATCGGCTGCGGCAATGTGTGGAAGTTTCCGTGGATGTGCGGACAAAATGGAGGCGGCGGTTTCATGCTCGTCTATCTGATTTGTCTGATTTTGCTCGGGCTTCCGGCAATTGTCATGGAGTTTGCCGTGGGGCGTGCATCGCAGGCAAGTCCGATCTTCATGTATAAGAAACTAGAAAAGCCCGGTCATAAATGGGGCATTTTCGGCGTGTTCTGTCTGATTGGAAATGTGGCGCTGATGGCGTTTTATACGGTTGTGACCGGCTGGATTATTTATTATTTTATCAAGTTTCTGACTGGTCAAAACGATACATTTGGATTCGAAGCGATGATCACCAACCCGAGTGTAAATGTAATCTTTTTATTGGTAACAGTAGTAGTTGCCTTTGGTATTTTAAGCTTTAACCTTCAGGGTGGTCTCGAGCGCGTGACAAAGTACATGATGGTGTCACTGTTGATTTTAATGCTCGTTCTTGCAATCCATGGTCTGACCCTTTCTGGCGCGAAGGAAGGTCTGAAATTTTATTTGATTCCAGATTTTTCAAAGATTAATGGCTCGGTAGTCGTGAGTGCGATGAACCAGGCATTTTTCACGCTTTCAACTGGAATGGGCGGTATGGCGATTTTTGGAAGTTACATCGGAAAGGATAGATCTCTGATGGGTGAATCGGTTCACGTTATCGTGCTGGATACCTTTGTGGCTGTCATTGCTGGAGTTATCATGTTCTGCGCTTGCTTTACGTATGGGCTTGAGGTTAATGCAGGGCCGAGTCTTTTGTTCGACACGATGGCGACGGTATTTTCTCATATGCCGGGAGGACGCTGGTGGGGCGCGCTGTTTTTCTTATTCATGGTATTTGCGGCGATGTCTACGGTGCTTGGTGTATGCGAGAATATTCTTGCGATGGTGCGCGAGCTTACTGGATGGTCACGCCCGAAGGGATGTGTGGTCTGCGGCGCGGGAATCTTTGTGCTGGCGCTTACGACGGCGCTTGGTTACAGTGTGATTAAGTTTCAGCCGTTTGCGGAAGGTACGGCATGGCTTGATCTGTGGGATTTCATCGTGTCCAATAATGTGCTTCCGCTCGGCTCACTTGTGCTGGCGCTGTTTTGCTGTAATAAGTTTGGATGGGGCTGGGACAAGTTTGTGGAAGAGGCCAATACTGGTAAAGGGCTGAAGGTGAAGCAGTGGATGAAGCCGGTGTTTCGGTATTTTGTGCCAGCGGCGATTCTGTTTATCTATATTTATGGAATGATCAATTTTAACTGGAAATAAGAGTGGATGAAAAAGACCATGTCGCGCTTTCCCTTTTGGGGAGCGGGATATGGTCTTTTTTTTGTGTGTGGCAACCCAGAAGTTCTACGAGGGCGGAAGGTTATGGGGTGTGTCCCGGAAGTTTTTCGGAGGGAGCTAGGAGTGTAGCTCGGAAGTTTCACGAGAGGGCATCGAACTACCTTTTGCTCATCTGATCAGTTTTAAGGATTCTGAACTACAAAATCAATGTTTGGTAGTTAGTTTATTGAGCTATTTGTGCTGCACAATGCAGGGCAGCATCCGTTCCCACCTCATTATATCCCGCCTGATAATAATGGAAGGAATCTTTCATCAATCCACGTTTTTTCATAGTTTCAAATAGGCGGCTGACAACTGTGATATCATCTCGTTTATCGGCAAGTGCATACTGGGCATTGCGAATCTCATCATAGGAGATATCAGTAGCTTTTCCATTATATTCACCGATTCCAATTAAAAAGCAATGTTCAATGCCCACCGCTTTTAACGACTCATACATATGCAGAAACTGTCTCGTATAATCATCAGCCGTTGTATGATGGTCACCGTCGGATTCCCCTTGACACCACAAAAGGTACTGGTGGCGAAGTACAATATCGTGCTTTTTACAATATTCCTGTGCAGCCTTTAAACGGGTAATCGTATCTGTTAAATAATCATTATTACCCTGCCACTTTGAAATTACAGAGCCACCTTTACTTGCAGATATGCAGAGAACCGACATACCAGTTTTTCCAAAATAAGTATTCACAAAGGAAGTAACAAGGGAGCCTGTCTTCATACCTGGTTCAAAAATACCTTCCGGATTATTTTCCAAGGCTCCAAAGGGTTCTGCGATTGGATAAAGAGTAGTCGGATCCGAGATAGCACGAAATTCCATTCCGGCTCCTGCAATTAGAGAAGGCGCACCTTCAGGAAACTGTGGACAGGTAATGCCTCGGCCTGCCATATTTGATTGTCCTGCAAATAAAAATAAATCGTATGTTGTCATCTGTAAATTCTCCTTTTGGGCGTTGAATCAAAAGAAAAACGATTCAATGTCAGTTAGGTTTGAGTTGATTTTAAGTGGAGTATATCACTGAAATAATAAAGAGACAAGGAAAAGTGGTTTTGGAGATAGTGTAACTTTACTTGGGGAAAATAAAAAGTTTTAAAAATAGAACGATAC
>CAVCXB010000069.1:0-15446 GCA_963605535.1 Wujia chipingensis | reverse complement strand
TCCTCCATCATACGGTCGTAGACCAGCGCAAATGCATGATATGCGTTCATAAATTCCACGCCTTTCTTTTTTTCTTCTCCACAAAGGTTCAAAATGAGATTATACCCGATCTTACGCGAATTGACAAGAGTATACTATGCGAGTTCATTGTTCAATGCCTTCGCCAACTCTTCTCTAATCGTATCAACATCAATCAGCTTTGCAATGTGACCATTCATCCCCATCTCGAGTGCCTTTTTTCGGTCCTCCGCAAAAGCATTTGCCGTCATGGCAATAATCGGAATACTAGACTTTTCCTTATCCGGCAAACGACGAATCACCTGCGTGGCTTTATATCCATCCATATTGGGCATCTGAATGTCCATCAAAATCACATCATAAGTTCCAGCAGACTCTCTTTCCAGCTTATCCACACAGAGAATACCATCCTCCGCGCGATCGACCAAAAATCCCATTCCCTCCAAAACGGAAATCGCAATCTCGGCATTTAGCTCATTGTCCTCTGCCAACAGGATATGTTTTCCCGAAAAGTCGGCATACTGCGCCGATTTTTCCAACATTTCTGTAATAATACCTCCCGCAAAAATTTAAGGCTGCGCTTTTCGCAAAAACTTCAGAAAGACCTTTCGAAAAACTTTCTGGAAAATTTTTGAGAAAAGCAAAACCTAACGAAAGCATAACACGCGGCGGCAAAAAAGGAAATAGATTTCACAGCTTTTTCTCATTTACAAAAGTCTTAAAGTCTACTATACTTGTCTATATCATAACATTTGTTTGTATCCTACTTACATTGGCACAAACAAATACAAGGAAAAGGAAGAAACATGATTCTATCATATATTCGAAAAACTCAGTTGAAGCGTCTGTTTTATCCACTGATGCTGCTCGGCGTGGTAATCTTTCTTGTCTGGCGTTCGCCCGTCACGGATTATGTGACAAAGCGTACACTAAGCAATGCCATGCTGATCAATGACGCAACTGCTAAAAGGTTGCTATATGCGAAGATCAAGACAGGAACACTCTACTACAGCGGCGAGGACTGCATCGCTGGCAGCGAGCTGATCGGTCACTATTATTATGAGCTGGTAAATGGCACCTGCCATTTTTATCTGATTCGCGCAACGGCAGGCTACCCAGCCGCCGAAACCCTCGACCCTCAGACGATCATTGGGCGCGTAGATGCGTTTGAGTCTGAGACGCTTGATCCTCTAACACAAAAGCTTGCCGAAACGATTTCCTGGGATGCCGCTTCGTTAAAGAACGTCTGTCAGAAATATTTTATCAATCAGACCGCCTATCTCAATTCAAGAGAAATCGTACTGATGGTTGTGCTTCTCGCCGTGTTTGTGTTGATGATTGTGATTCTTATACGAACCATCACCTATATCATTAATCCACGCCTGACAAAAACCTATCGCAACTTAGACCGCTACGGCGATGCAGAGAAAATTCTTGCCGATGTAGAAAAACAGATTCACCGGAAAATTTTGCTCAAAACGAAGACACTGATTTTAACGCCGCGCCATCTTGTGGAACTCTCCGATGAGGTCTGCGCCATTATTCCGCTCGAAGCCGTTTTATGGATTTACGACCACGCCGCGATGCGCCGCACTTTAAAAGGAAAGCAATTAAGCTATACGATTCATGTAGTGACAATGAAAGGCGAGGAATACACATTAAATGGAAAAACACACCGCGAAGTCAGCGCGATCTACCATGAGCTAAACACGCGCTATCCAAACTTTTTCTTTGGTTACTCAAAAGAGCACCAGGAAATGGTGCAATATGTGCTGCATGAGATGAAGAAGGAAGAGTGAAAGTTGAGCAAGAGAGCCATGGGGTCAGCTGTACCTGACTCCCGTGGCTCGTGACCAGCTCGCTTGACTCCCGTGGCTCGGCAAAAAATCAAAAAAATTTGCATATAAAATGAATTCAAGGACATAATAGGAATGTCAGAAATCTGGCGGCATTTTAAATGCCGCAGTCAGCTGACATGCGGCTTGCGATTCCCCCTCCAAACCGCACAGCTTACAAATGATGTAATTTATTATTTATCCTCCCCTTTCAAAAAGAGCCGGCAATCAATGCCGACTCTTTTCTCTTTGTTATTTTTTATTTAGGGGGTTTTTGGACTTTTTCTTTTTTAGTTTTTTATTATTTTGTTACTGCGTCAAATGCTTCCTGAAGATCAAAAATGATATCATCAATGTTCTCGGTACCGATGGAGAGACGGATGGTATTTGGCTTGATGCCCTGCTCTGCCTGCTCTGCCTCGTTTAACTCAGCATGTGTAGTGGATGCTGGATGGATAACAAGAGACTTTACGTCTGCAACGTTTGCCAGTAAGGAGAACAGCTTCAGCTGATCAATAAACTCCTGTGCTTCCTTTGCGCCGCCCTTGATCTCGAATGTGAAGATGGAACCGCCGCCATTCGGGAAGTACTTCTTGTAAAGTGCCTGCTGCTCTGGATCATCAGATACAGACGGATGATTTACCTTCTCTACTAATGGCTGCTTCTTTAAGAACTCAACAACCTTCAGTGCATTCTCAACATGTCTTTCAACACGAAGAGACAGTGTCTCAAGTCCCTGTAAGAAGATGAATGCATGGAATGGAGAAAGGGTTGCTCCTGTATCACGAAGCAGGATTGCACGGATTCTGGTAACGAATGCTGCCGGACCTGCTGCGTCTACGAAGCTGATTCCATGGTAGCTTGGGTCTGGCTCAGTCAGCTGCGGGAACTTGCCGGATGCCTTCCAATCGAAGGTTCCTCCATCTACGATAACACCGCCGATGGTAGTTCCATGTCCGCCGATGAACTTCGTTGCGGAATGAACAACGATATCTGCACCGTACTCAATCGGTCTTACCAGATATGGTGTTGCGAATGTATTATCAATTACAAGCGGAATCTGATGCTTGTGTGCGATTGCTGCGATCTTTTCAATATCAACAACCTCAGAATTCGGATTTCCAAGAGTCTCGATAAAGATTAATTTGGTGTTATCCTTGATTGCGCCCTCGATCTCCTCATAGTTGAATGGATCTACGAAGGTTGTATTGATACCGTAGGATACAAAAGTATGTGCTAACAGGTTGTAGGTACCACCGTAGATGTTCTTTGCTGCTACAACGTGATCACCTGCAAATGCCAGATTCTGAATTGCATATGCAACAGCTGCTGCACCGGAACCTACTGCAAGTGCTGCAACGCCACCTTCAAGGCTTGCAATTCTCTGCTCGAATACGTCCTCAGTCGGGTTGGTCAGTCTTCCGTAGATGTTTCCTGCATCCTTCAGCGCGAAACGATCAGCTGCATGCTGGGAGTTATGGAATACATAAGAAGAGGTCTGGTAAATCGGCACTGCTCTTGCGTCTGTTACCGGATCGGCTTCCTCCTGTCCTACATGAAGCTGCAGGGTTTCAAACTTTAACTTTCTTTCCTTTAATGTACTCATATTCAAATCCTCACTTTCGGGTGGTGTGTTTGTTTTCGTGTTGCTTTCGCCTGCGCCACTTGATGTTGCTCGGCTAACGCTGCGTTGTTTGTTTTGTTTAACTGTCTGTATTATAGCGAAGGCGCTTGCTTTTGTCCAATACACAAAAGCAAGCGCCTGTTATTGTTTTTACCTATAGCGAAACAAGCCACAGCTCATTTTAGTACCATCTTCTGGTACTTCGCAAGCTCATTGACGTAAAGCTGCGCCAATTCACTTAGCTGAATATTTTTTCGCTTGACGTAACCAATCGTCATAATCTCGTTTTCCACAAGCGGAACAGCGGCGTAATCGCTTCCATTTAATTCCTCGCAAATAATTCCAGAACACAGCGTATAACCATTTAAGCCAATCATCAAATTTAACATGCTTGCGCGGTCATCCACCTGAATTGTCTGTTTGTACTCGTAGGTGCTGAAAACTTCCTCGGCAAAATAGAAGGAATTTGTCTTTCCCTGATCGAAAGTCAGACACGGATATTTTTCAAGCTCTTTCAAGCTGACCGATCCTTTGGATGCGATCGGATTCCCCTTCCATACGTAAACGTAGGTGTTGCAGTCAAACAGCGGGACAAATTCGAGTTCGCTCTCGTGGATCAATTTTGTTAAGACTTTTCGGTTAAAGTCACTCATATAGAGGATTCCAATTTCACTGATGAAGTCCTTTACGTGCTCAATGACCTTTCCCGTCTTTGTCTCGTGAATTGCAAAGGCATAATCGTCCATCCCAAATTCCTTGACCATCTCGACAAATGCCTTAACAGCGAAGGTGTAATGCTGCATGGAAACGGCAAATCGCTTTTTGCTCTGTGTCTTCTCGACGTATCGCTCTTCCATTAGACGATACTGCTCTACGACCTGTCTGGCATAGCCTAAAAATTCGTTTCCTTCTGTTGTGACGAGAATTCCTCTGTTGGTGCGCCCGAATATACGGATTCCAATCTCCCTTTCAAGTTCCTTCACTGCCTCTGAAAGGCTGGGCTGAGAAATAAACAGCTTTGCCGCTGCCTGATTCATCGATCCGCAGTCCGCGACTGCAATCGCATACCGTAATTGCTGTAGTGTCATGTTTCTGCCTTTCTGCCATCTGGCTCTGAATTGTTACCCTATCCTTATTTTTATAAATTTATAGTAACTATTCAGAGCCGCACCTCGATTCCGCTTCGCTCCATCTCGTTGTGGCTTCTCGCCATATGAAATTGCATGAAAAAGTACTCATTCATGCAAGCATGATTCGTACTTTTCCCTACAATTTCGCATGGCTCTGAATAGTTACAATTTGCAAAAGAAAAAGGCCCTGCTCTCTGCAGGGCCAAAAGGGAATAAAAAGGGGAGGGATGCCGATTACTTCATCGGCTATGAAAAAGATATATGAATGTCCAGTTGATTTCTCAACTGTGCCTTTATCATAACCGATAAATGTGTTCAATTTTTGTCCAAAAATTTAATTATTTATGAATCCGACCCTTTTTTTCTTAATTTCTGCAGAGTTTTACGATTGCAAGTGCAAAAACTTCCGCACTCATGACCAGCTGATCAATAATTACGAACTCATCCGGTCCATGCATGTGGTTGTCAACAGACGGATCTGCGCATCCGCAGGCAACACCATTGTCAATGTGATGAACGTAGGTGCCTCCGCCGATTGCAAGTGGCTCGCGAACCTCACCGGTCACGTCAGTATAGGTCTCAAGCAGTGTCTTAACCAGCTTGGAATCCTTCGGAACGTAGTGCGGCGGATTTAATGGAGAGCCATCGGTCTCAAATCCAGCCTCGGAAAGCTTCTGTTCTACCACATTTTTTGTGTTCTCCTCGGTTGCGCTGTTGCATGCGCGGCAGTCGAAGGTTCCGCCCATCTCGGTATCGGTTAAATGGAACAGATCAAGTGTCAGTGTCGTCTTTCCGGAGATCTCATCCTCAAGGTTCACACCCAGTCCGCCTCCGCAGTAATCACCGTGTGGGAAAAGCTTTGTTAAATTGTGAATGAGTGTCTTTGTCTTACTCTCGGCAAGCGGCAAGGATGCAAGCAATACCAGCAGTGCGGTCAGTGCATTGTTTCCATCCATCGGGCTGGCTGCGTGTGCAGAAACACCGTCTGCGTGAATTTTAACCACTCCATCCTCTGCCTGGGAAACGGTAAACTGTACACCAGTCTGTGCCGTTACTTTTTCTGCATAGGACTCTGCCTCTGCAACAGTCATACCCTCTACTTTGGCATCAGCCTTTGCCGGAACGACATTTACCTTAATTCCGCTAGCTGCGCTCTTTACTCTCGGAAGACCTGCCTCTAAGGATACCTGTGCCGTAAAGGTGGTGTGCAAACTGCCCTTTTCTAAGAATACAAGCGGGAAATCCGCGTCCGGTGAGATGGTCATCGGTGCGTGGCTGTTCTTTCCAAAATAATAAGCGATATCAGAACTTCCGCACTCCTCATCGGAGCCAAGAATCAGGCGCACATCCTTATCAAGCTCAAAGCCCAGATCGCGTACTGCCTTCATTGCATACAGTGCAGCAACAGCTGGTCCCTTATCATCAGAAGTTCCACGGCCGAACATCTTGCCATCCTCAACGATCGGCTCAAACGGAGTGGTCTTTGTCCATCCGTCTCCACCCGGAACAACATCAAGGTGTGCGAGAATATCCATTCCAAGCTCCTTACCGTTAATCGTGGTATCAATCGCATAGTTGTCGCAGTTGTTTCCGTTAAAACCATGCTTTTCAAACAGTGCGAGTCCTGCCTCAAGTGCCTTTGCTGCGCCCTCTCCGTATGGCTTGCCCGGCAGTGCATCTGCGCGTGCGCTATCAATCTTGATCAGTGTCTTAATATCTTCGATCATCTCGTCGCGATGAGCAGCGAGATACTCATGAATCTTTTCCTGTGCTGTCATAATCTGTCGCCTTTCTTTTTATGCTGTGTTCAGCATTATGCTACTATGATACCCCGAGCCGTGTAAAATTGCAATGCTCTTTTTTGAATGCGCGTTCCGCAAGCGATAACATGAAATATTTTCGTTCAAAATCAAAAAAACTCTTGCAAACGTTTTGCAACCTGCTATAATGTGCTGGAAAAACGTCAAACAACAAAAAGCCCAAAAAGAAAATGGGG
Source organism: Wujia chipingensis (assembly GCA_963605535.1). Lineage (GTDB taxonomy): Bacteria > Bacillota > Clostridia > Lachnospirales > Lachnospiraceae > Anthropogastromicrobium > Anthropogastromicrobium chipingensis_A. The sequence continues at coordinate 8,843 of CAVCXB010000069.1, read as the reverse complement.
CAAAAGCAAGCGATCGGAAACGATCAAAACCATACAAAAAATCACAAACAAAACTACAAAGAAAAAAGGAGTACAAAATTATGGCAAAAAGTGCAACAAGGGAAATGACATCTGGAAGCCCACTCAAGCTGATTTTAAGCTTTGCTGTTCCGTTACTGCTTGGAATGCTGTTTCAGCAATTCTACAGCATGGTCGATACGATTATTGTTGGAAAAAGTTTGGGCGTTGATCAATTAGCAGGTGTCGGTTCAACGGGTGCGATCAACTTTATGATCATTGGCTTTTGCAACGGTGTCTGCAGCGGTTTTGCAATTCCGATCGCGCAAAGCTTCGGTGCAAAAGATTACAAGCGACTTCGCAAGTTCGTTGCGAATGCAGCCTGGCTGTCCGTCGCATTCGCAGCCGTCATGACGGGCGTTGTCTGCGTATTATGTAAGCAGATTCTTCATTGGATGGATACGCCGGAAAATATTTTCGACTATGCCTACAGCTACATATTTGTTATTTTCCTCGGAATTCCGGCAACTTATCTTTACAATTTGCTGTCGGGTATTATCCGTTCACTCGGTGACAGCCGCACACCTGTTATCTTTCTGGTCATCTCTGCGATGTTAAATATCGTCTTTGACCTGATTGCAATCCTTGTTTTGCACATGGGCGTAGCCGGTGCCGCATGGGCGACTGTTCTCTCTCAGCTGATCTCTGGTATCCTCTGTTTCTTATATATGAGAAAGCAGTATGACATTCTCAAGTTTGAAAAGGATGAGCTGAAATTTGAGGGGCATCAGGCAATCATCCTCTGCAATATGGGCATTCCAATGGGACTTCAGTACTCCATCACTGCAATCGGAAGCGTTATCTTACAGACTGCGGTAAACTCACTGGGTTCTCAGGCTGTAGCCGCTGTCACGGCAGCCGGTCGTATTTCAAACTTTAGCTGCTGTCCGTTCGACGCACTCGGCTCTACTATGGCGACCTATGCTGGTCAAAACGTCGGTGCTGGAAAGCTCGACCGTGTCGGAAAGGGTCTGAAATCTGCCAGCTTTGTCGGAGGCATCTATGCTGTTATCGCCTTCTGTATATTATCCTTATTTGGTCAATACATCGCACTGCTGTTCGTATCTGCAGATGAAGTTGCGATCCTCGGTCAGGTCAAACTGTTCTTAACTATCAACACGGCATTCTACATTCCGTTATGCCTTGTCAACACGGTACGATTCTGCATTCAGGGAATGGGGTACTCACGTCTGGCAATTCTGGCAGGGGTCTGCGAGATGGTTGGTCGAATCATCGCCAGCCTTGTACTTGTACCACTTATCGGATTTACAGGCATCTGTTTTGCCAGCCCGATTGCATGGATTATGGCGGATCTTTTTCTCGTTCCGGCCTACTGCCATACAATCAATCGTATGAAGAAGGTACTATTTGCCCATTGATACCCGATTAACAAACTATTATTTCTTATAGCCAAAAATACCCTTTGACCAACCGCATAACTTATACGCGCTTGGTCAAAGGGTATTGTATCAATGTGTTGTTTTCAGCAATGCATTCAGCAGCACGTTATTGTTATAAAGAAATGTCAGCAACTTGCTCTGCGTAATCATAATAAGCACCTCGCGTCCCCACTCGGCCGTGGCAAATGCGGTCGCCGCTATGCCGCCAATCCAAATGACGATCAGCGCGATACATAGTCCGCCAACTGCTCCCGCAATGCAGTCAATCTGATGCAAAACCGGCAGCTGCACAATTCCCGCCAACAAAAATGTCACAATGCGAAGCAAAATCCACACGACAAGGAAGCTGATCACACAGCAAACTGCCTGAAATGCCAGATCGGTAAGCCATCCGGTGATATACACCGCTACACTCTGAGCACCTTTTTGCTCATATACGGCCTTGCTGTTACTCTGCTCCAATGCATTTTTAAGAACGTCCGGTAAATTTAGGCTGTCGATAACCGCATCGGTCATCTGTGCCTGACTCGTCTGAAGTACTTTTGTCTTTTCTTCCACAAATGAACTGATTCCATTTTCGATTGTGGTGTAAATTCCGGTCTGTTCCTTTACAAAATCCGACACGGGCTGACGGACAAATAGCATGATTACCACGCTCAGAAAGAAGGAGGCAAACGACAATACCGTTTTTACAAGTCCTCTCTTTGCACCCGCCAGTGTCGCAAGTACGAGCCATATGATTACCGCTATTGTAAGCCAATTCACTGTGATCACACCTTTCTTTTAACCTACTTCAAAATCCTTATCACGAAGAATCAGGTAGCCTCCCTTGTCATACTTACTCTGGAAGAGTCTTCGCCTCGACTTTTTCTCAGCTTTCTCGATTGCATTGTTGACAATCATCTCAACAATACGCTTCTTATTGCGCTCCTGATTCTCAGAAATGACTTTCAAACGCTCCATCAGTGCCAACTCACCAGACTTATCAAACACGCTGTCCTCTCGGTCTGCATAGCCTCTCGCGTATTCAAGAAGCTCCGATACGGAGTAGTTCTCGCGTACAAACTGTGCAGTGACGGTCTGTGCCAACTGTGGATGATCTAATAGCAGATGACGGATGGATGCCGGCGTATCAATGAATACCACTAATAAACTTCGATCGGTCGGATCAATGATCTTGCAAAATTCGTTGATGACACGATCATTCATGTCAGCTGCATTCTCAATCAAAATGGTCTTTCCAAGCAGCTTATCAAGTGACTGTACCAGTCCCTTCCGGTTTAGCTTTTGTCCAGTGATCTTTACGACGGACTTCGGAACGGCGCGCGGTGAACTCTCTGCAAGCTCCTGCAGATATTCAAGTGCAAGCTCGATATCATCCTCGCCCGGCAATGCCTGAATTGCAAAGTGCCATACTCTGGAAAGATCCTCTGGATTGACAATTGGCAGCCCTGCATTTCCAACGCGTTCTGTCTGACGTCTTTCCTCATATTCTTCCTGTGGAGTCTCAGAAGTCTCATCTACTGTGTCTTTAGCTGGAATCTGCTGCGGTTCTTCATCTGACTCTTCTACTGCCTCTGGCTCCTCGTCTACCGCTGCCTCTTCCTCCGCATCTGGTTCTTCTGTTACTTCCGGTTCCATCTCCACCGGAGCTTCCACCACTTCATCCGGCTCGTCTGCTGGCGCTTTTTCACTCTCGTTTTCCGCTTTCACAGTTTCCTCTGAAGCAGCATCTGTCGGCTCATCTACTGTTGCCACTTTTTCTGTTGCCTCTGCCGTTTCGATTGCTTCCGATTTCTCTTCTATGGTTGTTTCTGCTTCTTTTCTTGTTTCTTCTACAGCTTTCTCCTCTGCATTTTCCTGCTGTGCCTGCAAAACTTCCTGTGCAAGTGCCGCCTGCAAATCACTCTGAGCATCCTCCTGTTTTGCACGCTGAATGACTGCCATGATCTCATTCATGTCATCAGTGACAACGCTGCGTCTGGCATGCTCCTGTCTCTGTGCTTTCTTTAAACGCTCGACTGCCTCGCGTTCTTCCTGCTCATGCTGCAGACGAAGCTGCTCCTCGCGTTCTTTCTGCTCGCGTAAGCTTTCAGCTGCCTTGCGCGCATCCTCGCGCTCCTGCTCTTCCTTACGCGCCTTTTCCTCATCACGCTGTTCACGAAGCTTTTGTTCACGCTCTAAAGCAGCTCTCTGCTCATCCTCGCGTGCCTTTGCTTCTTTTTTTGCGGCTTCCTGCTCTGCCTGATATGCCTTTTCCTGCTCTGCCTGCCATTTCAGAATCTTTTGCTGAGTGGCCATCTTTTCGGCCTGCTCGGCTTCCTGCTGCTTTTTGTCCTGCTCTTTCTGCGCTTTCTGAAGCTTCTTATTTTCTTCCTGCGCCTTTTTATCAGCAAACTTCTGAGCCTTTTCCTTCTGTGCCTGTGTCAAAGGTGCGAACTGACTCTTAAGAAAGAGTGCCTTTTCCACATATTTTCCAAGACCAAACCAGAGAATGATATCGTCGCACAGCTGGATACACTTATCCTTCTGGTTGTTCATCGCATACAAAACAGCCAGCTCATACGCCCATTTCTCATCAAAATCTTCTCTCTTGTACGCCTCGAGAATCTGAATTTTCTCATCCAGCGTCGCCTTCTGAAAACGCGCCATCTTATACAAAAGAATGTATCTGCCCTGATCGTTCGGCGCAATGCGACAGAATTCATCGAAATAATTCTTCGCCTCGTCATAGCTGCCTGCCTTTAACGCCAGCTCCGTCAGACGATAGACAATACGGCGTCCCATCGTCGTATACTGATATGCCTGCTGCAGAATATCGATCGCTTTTTCGTATTCTCCGCCTGCTGTGTAAACATCCGCAACCAATGTGAGCATCTTTACATCGCGAACTTTTGTCCAGTCGATCGTATCACACAGCTTTGCAGCCTCTCCATATTCTTTTCTGGCTGCAACCTGTCTGATATGCTCTGTCTTTAACTGATATTCGTACTTATCCATGTTCGTCACCATTTCCTGAATCTATATCGTAGTTCACAAAATTCATCATTGTAACATTTCGTGAGCATAAATTGCTCTATCATCCTATCGCTTTATAACTCCACACGCCCATCAAGTGCACGCGTCAATGTCACTTCATCGATATATTCCAAATCACCGCCCACCGGCACACCGCTCGCAATACGCGTAACCTTGATTCCGGCTGGCTTGATTAGTTTGCTGATGTACATCGCTGTCGCTTCGCCTTCCAAACTGGAATTGGTCGCAATAATTACCTCGCGTACATCCTCACGCTGCAGGCGCACCAGCAATTCTTTTATCTTAATGTCCCCTGGTCCGATTCCAAGCATTGGCGAAATCGCACCGTGAAGGACATGGTAAACACCTTCAAATTTTCCTGTCTTCTCATAAGCCGCGAGATCTCTGGAGGTCTCAACCACCATGATCACCGACTTGTCTCGCTTTGCGCTACTGCAGATCGGGCACAATTCCTGATCGGTCAGTGTAAAACATTCCTTGCAGTAGCGAATGTTGCTGCGCGCATTCACCATTGACTGCGCCAGCTGCTCCACCTGCTCCTTTGGCATGTTAATAATATGAAACGCCAGACGCTGAGCCGACTTTGCTCCGATTCCAGGTAGTCTGGACAATTCCTCAATCAGTTGATTTACTGTTTTGCTGTAAAAATCCATTAGAACGGAAAGCCTCCGCCAAGACCACCAAGGCTGCCGCCCAGTCCACCAGCCAACTTGCCCATCGTCTCAGAGGATGCCTCATCGACCTGACGCATTGCCTCGTTGACAGCTGCAACGATCAGATCCTGTAAAGTTTCAATATCATCTGGATCAACAGCCTCTGGTGCTAGCTCCACATTCTTTACTTCTCTCTTACCGGAAACGGTAACCTTAACAACACCGCCGCCTACGCTTGCGGCGAACTCCTTCTCCTCGAGTTCCTTCTGCTGCTCCTCCATCTGACGCTGCATTCTCTGTGCCTGCTTCATCAAATTATTCATATTGCCCGGCATACCGCCTGGGAATCCGCCTCTCTTTGCCATGTTTTTATTTCCTTTCCTCTTTCTCTTTTTTCTTATTTTCTTATATCGATTCTTTTCTATCTATATTTTGTTGCTGCTGGATTTTTTAGTTGCTTACATTTATTGATCAGTCGTCCTCGACACCGATCTCCATATTGATGCCCTCAATATGGCTGCCTCTTGTGACGCGCGGCATTGCCTCGCCCGCCTCAAGCAGCTTGGCCGAAATTGAAAATTCTTTCTGATAATGATTGTTTATCATCTGCCTCAGTTCCTCCATACGGTTTTGCTGAAGCATCAGCTCATAATAAAAACGGTTTGTAAATACAATGCAGAGTCCTTTTGCCTTCTCATAGCTGATCTGTGTACCCATTAGAATCGAGTTTAAAAATCCAGACTGCATTCTGGAGAGCTTTTTCCAGTCTGCACTTAGTTTCTGGTAATCCTCGTACTCTGCCTCGCTCAGTTCAACGGTCTGCGCATTTCCTTGCGGTGCCTGACCAGCTGACGCACCACCATCGAAATAAGCATCAAAAATGCTGCCCTGCGGCTGTGGCTCTGACGCATTGCTGGCTTTTTGCTGTGCGGCAACTGGTGTTGCCTGCACGAAGTTTCCGGAACTAATCTGCTCCTCGATGCGGTCAAGACGCACACGAAGGCTATCCAAATCGTCATCCATCTGCGGCTGCATCATCTTAATGATTGCCATCTCAATTAATACACGCTTGGAAACAGCAAATTTCAGCTGATTGGAAAGCTCGGAGCAGATGCGGATGTTTCGCATCAAAACTGGAAGCGCTACCATCTTTGACTCTTCGCGAAGCGCCTCATAGTTTTCTGCTGTCATCTCGAGCGCCTGCGCACTCTGGTCTGCTGTCTGCACCAGCATTAAATTTCGCAGATACCAGATAAAATCGGTGACAAATTGGCTTAAGTCGCGTCCCTGCGCGCTGATCTCATCCATCAGCGAAACGCATCCTGGCACATTGCACTCGATAATAAGGCGCAGCAGACGCGAAAATACCTGCGTATCTACTGCACCCAATACATCCAGCACTTTCTCGTAGGTCAGCCGCTGTCCATAGTAGAACGAAATGCACTGTTCCAGTAAGCTGAGCGCGTCTCGCATGGAACCGTCCGCTGCCTTTGCCACATAACGCACCGCATCCTCATCGGCCTCTACCTTTTCTGCGATAAGCAGATGAGAAATCTGGTCTGCTAGGACATCATTTCCAATACGACGAAAATCATACCGCTGACAGCGTGACAACACGGTAATTGGAATACGGTTTGCCTCCGTGGTCGCTAAGATAAAGATCACATAAGCCGGCGGCTCCTCTAACGTCTTTAAGAGTGCGTTAAAGGCACCTGCCGACAACATATGAACCTCATCAATAATATAGACCCGATACTTGCCTTCCGTTGGGGAGTACTGTACCTGATCGCGAATCTCACGGATATTGTCGACACCATTGTTGGATGCCGCATCGATTTCCGCTACATTGACCGACCGCCCTTCGAGGATCGATTTACACACCGCACATTCGTTGCACGGGCTTCCGTCCACGGGATGCTCACAGTTGACGGCACGCGCCATAATCTTTGCGATCGTGGTCTTTCCAGTTCCTCTCGTGCCGCAGAACAGATAGGCATGGCCAACGCGGTCTGAAATAATCTGATTTTTTAAAGTCCGTACAATGTGCTCCTGCCCTCTTACATCTTCAAAGCGGGCAGGACGCCATTTGCGGTATAATGCTGTATATGCCATTTATGAATAAACTCCATGAATGCTTATTTCTTCGTCTTATTCTTAATTTCCGAAGGAGATACCCATCAGCTTTGCTTCCTGAACCATCTCGTCATCCGGCTGGATCATCTTAAGCTTTCCGGCAACATCTGCTAACGGAATCTTTGCGATGTGGTTGTTCTTCATACCAACAAGATATCCGAAATCGCCATCTAAGATCATCTTTCCGGCTGCTGCACCAAGTCTGGTGGAAAGCACACGGTCATATGGGCATGGGCTTCCGCCTCTCTGCATGTGACCTGGAACTGCCACGCGGACCTCCTGTCCAGTCAGCTTGCCAAGCTGAGCACCAATCTCATACGCTACTGACGGATATTGGCGAGTTGCCACATATTTCTTATATTCCTTCTTGGAAAGAGCCGCCTGCTCCTTGGAAATTGCACCCTCTGCAACAGCGATGATGGAGAAACGCTTGCCATCCTTCGCACGCTTGTTGACAGCAGCTGCTACCTTATTGATATCGTATGGAATCTCTGGAACCAGAATGATGTCAGCACCGCCCGCAATACCAGCATGCAGTGTCAGCCATCCTACCTTGTGGCCCATTACCTCTACGATAAATACGCGGCCATGGGAAGCTGCCGTTGTATGAATACAGTCGATCGTCTGTGTTGCAAGGTTGATCGCACTCTGGAAACCAAAGGTCACATCCGTTCCCCACAGATCGTTGTCAATTGTCTTTGGAAGTCCGATGACATTTAAGCCTTCCTGACGAAGAAGGTTTGTTGTCTTCTGGCTGCCGTTTCCGCCTAATACGACAAGACAGTCAAGCTTTAACTTCTTGTAGGTATTCTTCATGGCCTCTACCTTATCAAGACCATTCTCATCCGGGACACGCATCAGCTTAAATGGCTGTCTGCTTGTTCCTAAAATTGTGCCACCGGTTGTCAGGATTCCTGAAAAATCCTTTGACTTCATGATTCGATAATCGCCGTAGATCAAACCGCGATAACCCTCGATGAAACCAATAATTTCAACATCCTTTCTCTGGTTGTATAATGTCTTTGCAACACCTCTCATGGTTGCATTCAGGCTCTGGCAATCTCCGCCGCTAGTTAACATTCCAACTCGCATCGTATCTTCCTCCTTATTTTTAGGATTTCAACTGTACTGATATGGCTAAACTAACCCATCGTAGATTTATTATACAAAAAAAGAGCTGCTGTTGCAACAGACAACTCTTAAAAATCGCTTTTTCTTTTGTTCGAATCGTAAACTAATTTTGTAAATTATTGTAACTTTTACAAAATTACTTTTTTTGCGCATCCCAGCTTCGAATGCCACCCCCAGACGTTACCTCTGCAGCCTGCTCGGTCCAGGCACCCTCACGGCACACAAGAGGTTCTGCTTAATGCTGCTTCGTTCCCGACCTGACATGGTTCACAGAGTCCTGTTGCGTGAGACCCAAACTTCAACGCCACTTACAGAGGGCAGCTCCACAAGTGAAACACCCTCAGCCGGGATATGACCCCCACTATAGCGGATTGAAGGTACAAGGCACCGCTACCGCCCCGGCTGCGCATCCATAATTGTATCGGATATT
>CAVCXB010000068.1:0-15640 GCA_963605535.1 Wujia chipingensis | reverse complement strand
CAAGTGATCGCGGCTGCAGAAACGAAAGGCTGCAGGTGAGGAAAGTCCGGGCTTCATAGGGCAGGATGCCGGATAACGTCCGGTGGAGGTGACTCCCAGGAAAGTGCAACAGAAAACAACCGCCCGCAAGGGTAAGGGTGAAAAGGCAGTGTAAGAGACTACCGCTTGTCTGGTAACAGAGAAGGCTGTGTAAACCCCATCCGAAGCAAGACCGAACAGAAAGCATACGGTTGCCCGCCGGCTTTCGGGTAGGTCGCTTGAGCTTGGTGGCAACATCAAGACTAGATAGATGATCACTCCAGACATAACCCGGCTTATCGTTCTGGTCAAACCATGTATAAAAAATCCCGAAAGCGTAATTGCTTTCGGGATTTTTTAGTTATGGGGAACATTATTCTCCTATGAACGGTAGGTTGCAATTCACGGGGTAAAACTACCGGGTGGCATCTAGTACCTGTTTTCATACAACTTCTGGGTGGCGCACTCTTATACATTGAAGCAGCTTCCGCCGATAAACTCCCGTAAAACCGAATTGATCGGAATCTTCTGGCTGTCGATGCCAACAAAGTAATCGAAGAACTTCAGCAAGCGCTTTGCCTCTGCATACTCCGGTGCGCTGCGGTCAATTCCAAATAACAGCGGCTCTGCATACGGCTTTAATACGGCAAGCTCGTAGATTAACGCAGAATTAAACACGACATCAGCAGTCTCCTGATATGGGAAAATATTTTTCTCTTCGCCCTTTCGCACACTGTTCCACATCGCAATGGTATCCTGTGCGGATGCGCCTCTTGTTCTGGCATCGCGCACCATACGGCGGATCAGACGACCATCGGTTGTTGGAATACGGTTATGCTCATCAATATTTAACTGAGTCAGCGCACTGATATAGATGCGGAAAATATTTTCCTTTGGCAGTGACGGATACAGCTTTTCATTCAGGCAATGAATGCCCTCGATGACAAGAATATCCTCCGGACCAAGCTTCAAAAAATCGCCCTTATACTCGCGTCGTCCGGTCACAAAGTTATAGGACGGCATGGAAACGGTCTTTCCTTCGAGCAAATCTTCCATATCCTGATTGAACTGTGCCACATCGATGCATTCGAGATCTTCATAGTTATAATTTCCATCGGCATCTCTCGGACTCTTCTCGCGGTCCACAAAATAATTGTCCACACCGATCGGATGCGGGCGAAGGCCAGCTGCCTTTAGCTGCACGGAAAGTCGATAGGAGAAAGTAGTCTTTCCTGAAGAGGACGGTCCCGCAATCAAAACAAGCTTTTTCCGGGAATCTTTGGCGATTGCATCGGCGATCTGTGCCATACGCTTTTCCATCAGCGCTTCCTGTACCAGAATTAACTCGGTGATATCACGGCAGGAGGATTTCTTGTTTGTCTTTCCGGTGATCAGCTCGTTTAACTCGCCCACCGTTGCAACGCCAAGCTCCTCGCCCCACTTTCCAGTTTCACGCATGACCTTAAAGAGCTTATGCTGCGGCTCAAACTCTGGAATGACCTCTGGTGCCTCCTTGACTGGCATCTGAAGCACAAATCCGTCCTCATAGGCATACAGCTTAAAATATTTTAAATAGCTCGTAGACGGCACCATATAGCCGTAATAATAATCCTCAAAGCCACCTAATGAATAAATGTTGACTTTAGAGGCACGACGGAAGCGAAACAGCCGTTCCTTGTCGGACATTCCGACCTTTCCAAACTGTTCGATTGCAGCGTCGGTGCTGGTACCGTATTTTTCGATTGGATAATTGGCATCGCGCATGGCCTCCATCGCGGTCTGCACCTGTGCCAGTTCCTCCTCTGTTAGCACAAGACCATTGTCAAAATGACAGAATAATCCCTTGCTTAAAGAAAAATCTACTTTTACCTGATTGTGTCCAAGACGCTCCTTCGGGATGGCATCGGACAACACCTTTAGCAGCAACAGTACCACGCTTCTGCGGTACGCCATGATTCCTGCCTGACTCTGCGTTGTCAAAAACGTCACCGTTGCCCCATCCTTCATATATTTCCACAGTTCTTGAAGCTTGCCGTTTACCGATGCCAGCACAATTTGATGGTCAAACTCAGGCTGAAGTGCCCGCGCCAGTTCCAGATATTTGGTGCTGTCCGCATACTGATACGACTTTCCATTGTAATAAACTGTTATCATTCTTACTTACTCCTTTCCGGGTGTTAAGAATCTGCACTTTCTTCTTGTCGGCATTGTTAAAATTTCGATGGAGGAGCTTAAAACTTCGGATAAATATTGTTCAATGCAATCCGTGAAAATCTCCTCTGCGGTCTCGCCGGACAATTCAATAACTGCACGATGCTCACTGCATGCCTTCATCGCATTCTGGCAGTTTACGCCACAAGTGACAATGAGCTGCACACCGCGCTCCATTGCGGCATCTATGCTTTCCTCATCTGCCCATACGACTACTGCCACATCTGAAAATGCCAGTCCATCCTCTTCTTTTGAAATATAGGCACGAACCGCTTCTAACGAAAACTCATCGCAGACGCGATTTACGATTTCCTCAAGTGTTTTTTTCTTTTTGTAGTGACCAATGCGGCCTGCACCGCTCTGGCAAGGCTGCTCGTTGATCCCTGTGTATTCTGCCTTTGGCTCGGTAATATAAATGCCAGATAAATCAAGCTTTGACGCGATCCAATCTGCGGTTCCGCCCTTGCACAGATCAAAGCTGCTGCCCGTTGCGTAACACGCAATGTCATGGCGCAATAACTGTAAGAGAAGGCGCCCCTGATAGCTGTCACTTCCAATCGTCAAAATTGGTTCTTTGATGATCGGCTCTCGAATGATAATCAGATCGACCTGCGCAGACACGGCATAATCTACGGTTTCCTGATCGATGCGATATGCAATCACAATCGTTGAAACATTCTTATCGCTTCTTCCTACGATCAATCCTGTATTTTCCTTTTCAGCTGCGGTTATTCCCTTTGGGATAAAAAGCTCTAGCTGTTTTTCAATATCACTGCATTTCATTATGTAACGGCCTCCAATAATTTAATCTTTTTTCGACATAGGCAATGTCTTTTTGCAGCTGTGCAATGCGCTGTGCGGCACGTTCATTTTGTGGTGCCTGCTTCATCTTCTCCAAAATCTGCTCATATTGTCTCTTTTCCTTTTCCAGATATGCCCGGAAGGTGTCTAAATCCTCTGCGCAGATTTCTTTGCCATAACGGTATTCATCCTCAGACCAATCGCGCTCGTCTTTTTTGACAACAACATGAAAAATAAAATAAAACTTGCCCTCATCACAAAGCATATGTTCATACTCGATAAAATAGCCGTTTTCAACAAGATAGCGGCGCACATCTGCTAGTTCTGACTGCGGGGAAAGAATCAGCTCCTGAAAGCTCTTTGCTGTCTCACAGTTGTCTGACAGCAGACGAATCATCAAGATACCTCCAATGCCCGACATAATCAGTGAATCTGCTTCGCCCGGACGAATGTTGGAAAGTCCATCCGACAATCTTGCCTGTATTTTCTCCTCTAATCCATGCTCTTTTATATGCTCTTTTGCGCGCGAAAGCGGACCCGGCCGCACATCCGCCGCCACAGCGGACGGCGAAATACCTGATTCCACGAGAAAAATCGGTACAAAGCCATGGTCACAGCCGACATCTACGACACGATTTCCCTTGGTCACCATGGATGTCACTGTTTCCAATCTCTTTGATAATTTCATACAGTTCTTTGTTTCCTCTCTATAGTTATAGCTCTTTATTTTCTTATATTTATAATTTTATAATTCTTTGTTTCTTCTCTAATTGTATTCTTCCAATTATTCCAGATAGTCTCTAAGTTTTCGACTTCTTGTTGGATGCTTGAGCTTTCGGAGCGCCTTGGCCTCGATCTGGCGGATGCGCTCTCTTGTCACATGAAAGATCTGACCGACCTCCTCGAGTGTCCTCGCTCTGCCGTCCGTAAGGCCATAGCGAAGACGAAGCACTTCCTCTTCCCGGCGCGTGAGCGTGTGAAGTGCCTCGGAAAGCTGCTCGTTTAATAAGATTCTGGTGGTTTCCTCAAGTGGAATCATAGAGCCGTAGTCCTGAATAAAGTCCCCTAAGTGGGTCTCTTCCTCTTCCCCGACTGGCATCTCAAGGGACACCGGCTCCATATTCATCCGAATGGCATCGCTGACCTTTTCCACAGGAAGCTCGAGCGCATCTGCAATCTCCTGAATGCTCGGCTCTCGTCCAAGCTCCTGCACCATGCTGCGCGATTTGCGGATAATGCGATTCATATTTTCTACCATATGAACCGGAATGCGAATCGTCCTAGACTGATCGGCAATGGCACGTGTGACAGCCTGACGAATCCACCAGGTTGCGTAGGTCGAAAACTTATAGCCCTTTGTATAATCAAATTTTTCAACGGCCTTCATCAGGCCAAGATTTCCTTCCTGAATCAAATCAAGCAAGGGCAAGCCACAGCCGTTGTAATGCTTGGCCACACTGACAACAAGGCGAAGATTGGCCTCTGCAAGCTGCCGCCTTGCCTCTTCATTCCCAAGGGACGCCCACTTTGCAAGCTCGGTCTCCTCTTTTGCATCCAGTAAAGGGACTTTTCCAATGTCTTTCATATAAAGCTTGATCGGCTCATCCTCATCGTAGGAAGAATTGTCCAGCTGCGCATCAAATTCTGCATCAAATGATGCGTCAATCTCCTTTTCTTCGTCCTGGCCAATCGCGATCAGGCTGCGCCCGAGAAGCTCCACAACACGGTTTAGCTCTTCCTCAGTGCGCATGGCTTCTGGAATCTTTTCCGCGACCTGAGAAAGCTTTAGAAAACCTCCTTGTGTCTTTCCCAAACGGATCAATTCCTCTATTCTTTTGTCAGATTCTAACTGCTTCATTCCCATGTCTGCCTTCATTCTGCCCGCAGGCGTTTTGTTTGAATCGTTATGATGTCTGACTATATTGTTGCCCTATTAAAAGGATATATTCAGGTGATCCAGTCCTTTTAATGCTTCCATTACCTCCTGAAGCCGCTTGATATCATCTGTCGTGTCGGCTTCTTTTTGCAGGCTATGGCGCTTTAAGCGGATCACACACTCGCGGATGCCTCTTGTTTTTTCAGAGCCAGACGCATCCTGAACCAACTCTGCGTTAAAGATTTTTGCAACTTCCTGATATTGGCTTTCGTCTTCGATAAAATTCGTAAGAAGCTCGGCCGGATTTCCCTTTCCCTGCTCGATCTGGCGATACAACAGGCGAGCAACCTCCTGATAGAGTGAATCGGAAAAGTCTTCCGGTGTGATGATATCGGCCAGCTGAGCAAGCTTGTCCGGATGATCACTAAGCCAGGTCAGAAGAAGGCGCTGTGCTGCCTTTAAGCCCTCGTCCTTCTCGCGCTTTTTCGGTGTTTCTTTTCGCTCCTGCTGCGCATTCTGTACATAGCCTGTATAGGCGTGTTCCTCTACCTTCTGCTTTAAAATCTGGTAATCCATGCCGTAGGTTCTGGAAACGGCCTCGATGTAATTGTTTCGCTCGAGTGGATCCTGAAATGTGCGAAGCTTATTGGCTGCTTCTTCAAAAAATTCTGTTTTTTTGCTCGGATCAGAAAAATCATATCCGTCACGCAGCACCTGAATCTCAAACATAAAGGATGGTACTGCCTCATCGATGCGCTTCTGATATGCCTCGGCTCCCATGTTTTTGATAAATTCATCCGGGTCCTTGTATGGCTTCATCGTCAGCACACGCGCCGAAAGTCCCGCCTCTTTTAAGATTGGAATGGCACGAAGCGCCGCCTTAATACCTGCGCCATCGCTGTCGAAGGTCAGCACGACCTCTTTTGTGTATCGCTTTAGCAGCAGACCATGCTGTACCGTAAAGGCGGTACCAAGCGCTGCCACCGCGTTCGTGAAACCAGCCTGATGAAGGCTAATGACATCCATGTAGCCCTCACAGATTAAAAAGTATGGCTTTCGGTTTCGCTTGGCAACGTGCATTCCATAAAGGTTACGGCTCTTTTCAAAGATCGGGGTCTCCGGTGAGTTCAAATATTTTGGTTCGCCCTCGCCCATGACACGGCCGCCGAAGCCGATGACTTTATTATTTAAATCCATGATCGGGAACATGACGCGGCTCCAAAATTTATCGTAGCAGCCCTTCTCCTCGATTTTTACCAGACCGGAATCTTTTAGCTGCGCATCCGAAAAGCCTTTCTGGCGCAGGAACCGATATAAGTCGTCTGGGTATGGATTGGCATAGCCCAGACCGAAATTTTTGATTGTCTCACCGGAAAGTCCACGGCTGCGAAAATACTCATAGCCTCGTCTTCCGTTCTCGCTCATTAACTGATGATAAAAATACCTCGCAGCTTCTTTTTGTATTGCAAACAGGATACTTCGATAATCCGCCTGTCTTCTGCTCTCTTCGCTTTCTTCCTCCTGCGGCAGCTCGATTCCAGCTCTGTCTGCCAGCGATGCAACCGCCTCCTGAAAGCTTTCATTTTCATAGTCCATGACAAAGGTGATGACGTTTCCGCCCTTACCGCAGCCGAAGCAGTAATACATCTGCTTCTGTGGGGATACGGAGAATGACGGTGACTTTTCGTTATGAAACGGACACAGGCCGAAGTAGTTGCTGCCTTTTTTCTGCAAATGAATGTAGCCTCCGATCACATCCACTACGTCGTTTCTTGCACGTACTTCCTCTATCACTTCATCTGAATACCGCATGAGCGCCGCTCCTTTCTTTCCCTAATTTTGTACTTTTGAGTCCTGTTGCATCATACCATATTTTATGCAAAAGTTCAAGGAAGGGATTCGACCCGGAAGGATATCGAAGGATGGATTCCCTCGATATCCTGTCGTAATATCGTAGATATATATGCTGGAATGTCTCTTTTTATTCCAAGAAAATATATAAAATTTCTATCCGCCGACGAAACCATCACCGATGGGCTTTTCGTAAACTATAATTAAAAAATTAAAGGAAGGAAAACTCTATGAATGACCCGAAAGCGGATGCCGCTTTGAATTTATCGTTGTCGCTGTCTGAAAATTTGAAAGATCTATCACTATCTTTGTCTGCCGTTCAAAGTGGTGATGTCTGGGAAATTTTGGTGTTGGCATCGCAGGATTTATTTTTTTTAACAGAGCAATACCCACAAATTGAGGTGTCGATGCTTCTTGAAAATTTTGCGATCCTTCGTTTGCCGCCTTCCCTGATTGCAATCGTGAGCGCTCTGCCACAAATTCTTTATATTGAAATGCCTCGCTATATTTCGTTTGAGATTCTTTCTGGCAAGCGTGCGTCCTGCATTACACAGGTGACGCTGCCGCCGCTTTCTTTAACAGGAAATGGTGTTTTGGTTGGCTTTGTGGATTCTGGAATTGATCTGACACACCCAGATTTTCAAGATCAGGATGGAAATAGCCGTGTTTTATTCTTGTGGGATCAAGGTGGTGAGGGTAATGCGCCAGATAGATATTTATTTGGGGCTGAGTATGGTCGTGAACAAATCAATGCAGCGCTAAGGGATGGAAGGACTTTGTCGCAGGATGAATCTGGTCATGGGACAGGGGTTGCTGGGATTGCCTGTGGAAATGGAGTTGCCTCGGATGGACGCTATCGCGGTGTTGCACCTGAGGCAAAACTGCTTGTGGTGAAGATGCGAACCAATCAGAGACTGTATCCCAGAACGACGGAACTTATCAGCGGCATTGATTATTGCATAAGAAAAGCACTGGAGTTGAATCGCCCACTTGTATTAAATATCAGTTTTGGAAATAATTATGGTGCTCATACTGGAAGTTCATTATCTGAGATTTATTTGAATCGTGTGTCGTTACTGGGGCGCATTAGCATCGTTGCGGCATCTGGAAATGAGGGCGCCTCGCCTGTACATGCTGCTGGTTTTCTTGACCAGACGGTAAGCGTTGATTTTTCAATTTCAGAACGCCAGAATTCGCTTAGTGTGCAATTGTGGAAGGATTACGCGGATGTTGTGCGAATTCGACTGAGAGCACCCTCTGGAGCGGAATATATTCTTTCGGATGCATTTGGAACGGATATTCATGAATTGGATCAAACATGGGTTGCTATTTACAATAGTGCGCCGTCACCATTTCAGCGCCTGCAAGAATATTATTTCGAGTTTTTCCCAGCGAATAATCGTTTTTATTTGGCTTCTGGCGTGTGGAGTTTGATTGTGGAACCGATTTCAATAAAAAATGGTGTATTTGAATTGTGGCTTCCTGCTGCTTCAAGTTTAAATGGCGCTACTCGCTTTTTCGCACCCGATCCATACAATACGCTGACCATTCCTTCGTCAGCTTCTTCTGTAATAACAGTAGGCGCTTATGATGCAAGGAGTGATACCCCAGCAGATTTTTCAGGACGGGGTGCTGCTGCACTTCCAACTCTTTTGACAAAGCCTGATTTGGCGGCACCCGGTGTTTCGATCACAGTGCCTGCCTTCCCCGGTGGGTATCAGGTCGTATCTGGTACTTCCTTTGCAGCACCGTTTGTCACGGGAAGCGCTGCGCTTTTAATGGAATGGGGAATTGTAAGAGAAAATAATCTGTTTTTATATGGAGAACGATTAAAGGCATGGCTGATTGCGGGCGCTCGGACGCTTCCGGGTTATCCTGTGCCGAATCCACGCACGGGTTGGGGCGCGCTATGTTTAGAACGCTCATTACCATTCCGATAAGGCACGAAAAAAGGAGAAGATTTTCATCTTCTCCCTCACTTGTAATGCAGTTGAGGGGACTTGAACCCCTACCCAAGTACATGGACATGAACCTGAATCATGCGCGTATGCCAATTCCGCCACAACTGCATATGCAATTTTCTTTTCCCTAACAGCTAAGCCATCAGGCAATGCAGTTGACGGGACTTGAACCCGTACGAGCTAGGCTCACAAGATCCTTAGTCTTGCGCGTATGCCAATTCCGCCACAACTGCATGTTTTGTTTTTGTCTGTTGAACAACTCCGTTTGTTGTTTCTTTATTTTCTCTGTTGCTCACCTGACGATATATATATTATCACATGGGCAAGCATTTGTCAACACTTTTTTCAAAAAAAATCAAAAAACTTTTTAGAGGCGCCTTTTTGTGCCTCAAAACGCAAAAATGCTCCCACAAAGCAACCAATAGATTACTTTGTGGGAGTATTCGCGTTTTTTTGTTCAATTACAGGCCGACTGCAAAGCCGATAATCAAAACGATGATACCAAGTGCAATACGGTACAGCGCAAAGCTGTTGAAGTTATGACGCTTGATGTACTGCATTAAGAACTTGATTACGATCATGGATACACCATAAGCGACAACCATTGCCAGTAAGATGACAAAGAACTGCTCTGGTGTGAAGCCACCACCCTTTACAAGGAACTTTACAATCTTTAAGCCACTGGCACCAAACATAATCGGAATTGCCAGATAGAAAGTATACTCTGCTGCGATGAAACGGGAACATCCAAACAGCATACCACCGATGATGGTGATACCAGAACGGGAAGTTCCTGGAATCAGTGATAACAACTGGAATACACCGATGATAAATGCGGTCTTATAGCTAAGCTGTGTAAACTTTACGATGGATGGACGAACCTTTCGGTTTCTCATCTCAACTACGATGAAAGCGATACCAACTACGATCAGCATGATCGCTACAACAAGCCAGTTCATCAGATACTGGTCAATCAGGTCGTTAAATAATACACCAATTACACCAGCCGGGATACAGCCGATAATAACCTTCTTCCACAGCTCAATGGTGTTGTGCTTCTGCTCACTTGTCTTTCTAGCAGAAAATGGATTCAACTTATAAAAGAAGACCGTGACGACAGCTAGAATTGCGCCGAGCTGGATGACAACATCAAACATTTCTGTAAATTCAGGGGTAAATACCTCTGGTGCGCTTGTCTTCCAGAACGCGTCTACCAGAATCAGATGTCCGGTACTGCTGACAGGAAGCCACTCGGTAATTCCCTCTACGATGCCAAGAAAGATGACTCTCAGCCATTCAATAATATTCATTTTTTCAATTTCCTTTCTGTTATTCCCTCTTTACCAGCGATTTTGCATACTATCAGACGTGTTTACGGTTCTGCCCGTTCCGAGGTTCTCTATTTGCCAGTCAATTGGCTCAAGGCCATTTTCTTTGAGGTACTCATTTGTCCTGCTAAACGGTCTGCTGCCGAAGAAGCCGCGGTACGCCGACAATGGACTTGGATGCGCAGATTCGATGATCAGATGCTTAGAATTGTAGATCATCGGCTTTTTGGACTGTGCTGGTCTGCCCCAAAGGATAAATACCATCGGACGATCCTGCTTGGCAAGCACTTCGATTGCCGCATCGGTAAACTGCTCCCAGCCGATTCCCTTGTGTGAGAATGCCTGATGCGCACTAACCGTAAGAAGCGTGTTTAACATCAAAACGCCCTGCTCAGCCCACTTGACCAGATAGCCATTATCTGGGATGTAGCAGCCCAGATCATCGTGCAGCTCGCGGTAAATATTGACCAGAGACGGCGGAATCTCCACGCCCGGCTTTACCGAGAAGGACAATCCGTGTGCCTGGCCTGGCTCATGATACGGGTCCTGTCCGAGGATAACCACCTTTACCTTTGAGAGCGGCGTCAGATTAAACGCAGTAAAGATCTCATCGGATGGCGGGTAAACCACATGTGTGGTATACTCTTCGATTACTTTTTTATAGAGGCTGGCATAATACGGCTTTTTAAACTCAGGACTTAACGGCCCCAGCCAGTCATTTGCGATTGCTCCCATCGTTTTCCTCCAAATTTAAATTTGATCGTTACAGTTTTCGCATAGTAATGCACGAGACACACGTTTTTGCAAATACGTGTCCCGTGAACCGTACCATTTTAGATGCGCACGCTGATGCCAAGCGCCTTCAGATACTGCTTCAAATCGGCAATCTCGAGTTCCTTATAGTGAAACAGACTTGCCGCAAGAGCCGCATCTGCCTTTCCTTTGGTAAGTGCCTCATAGAAATGCTCCTTTGTACCAGCACCGCCAGATGCGATGACGGGAACGCTGACTGCCTCGGAAACCTGTCTGGTAAGCGCAATGTCATAGCCTGTCTTCATGCCATCACAGTCCATGCTGGTAAGAAGAATCTCGCCTGCGCCCATGCTGCATGCCTTGGCTGCCCACTCGACTGCATCGAGTCCGGTATCAATACGACCGCCGTTTTTATAGACATTCCATCCACTGCCGTCTGCACGCTTTTTCGCATCAATCGCTACCACTACGCACTGGCTGCCGAACTTATCTGCTGCATCGCTGATGAGTCTTGGGGTGTTGATCGCAGACGAATTGATGGAAATCTTGTCCGCACCCTCACGAAGCAGCATACGAAAATCCTCTACGGTGCGGATGCCGCCTCCAACGGTAAACGGGATAAATACCTTCTCTGCGACCCGGCGCACCATATCTACGACAATGTTTCGTGCATCACTTGATGCGGTAATGTCCAAAAATACCAGCTCATCTGCGCCAAGCGCATCATATGCCGCTGCAATCTCGACCGGATCTCCGGCATCCTGCAAATTCACAAAATTCACGCCCTTGACAACGCGTCCATTATGTACGTCCAGACAAGGAATAATACGCTTTGTAAACATTAGTATTCCCTCCTCTGCTCTAAAAAGTTTTTGAGGATCGCAAGACCCGTCTTTGAACTCTTCTCCGGGTGAAACTGACATGCAAAGACATTTCCCTTTTCTACGGACGCATGGATGGTCACACCATATTGCGCAGTTGCCGCCACAATGTCCGGATCCTCTGCCTGTAGATAATAAGAATGAACAAAGTATACATATGGCTCTTTTTCGAGTCCTTTAAACAGCGATGCGCCTTCGCGGACGGTAAGTGAATTCCAGCCCATATGCGGAATCTTAAGACCTGGTTCTTCTGGAATTCGCACAATCTTTCCCTTCAAAATACCAAGACCGGCTACACCAGGTGTCTCCTCGCTGCTCTCAAACAGCAGCTGTAATCCCAAACAAATACCCAAAAATGGAATTTTTCGATCAATCGCTTCATGAATTACATCGACCAGTCCAAATTTTGTTAAGTTTTCCATCGCTTCCCCGAAGGAGCCGACTCCCGGCAGGATGATGTGATCTGCCTGAAGAATCACCTCTGGGTCTCTTGTCAGAACTGGTGTCTCTCCCATTGACAAAAGTGCTTTTTCTACGCTTTTGATGTTTCCTGCATCGTAATCAATAATTGCTATCAATGCGCCACCCCCTGAATCGTGTATATAAAAACAGATTGATTATAACATACGAAGTTTCTTGTGACAACTCTTTTACAAGGTTTTACGCGTATTTTACGCGTTACTTCAACTTCTGCGCAATTTCCTGCACAAATTGAATGCAATTTTCCTTAATGCCGATACCTCTGCCGTTTAACTCGGCTGGTACCTGATAGAGCATCGGATGCACACGAATAAGCGTTGCCTTCTGGTGCATGGAAAGCACTTTCTCGAATGGCCAGCGCATGACCATCGGATCGGCAAAACCCTCGCCAAGCTCTAAAATTGTCAGTTCATGTGTTAACGAGCAGCTAAGCCAGTTCATATAAGCTTCCCACTGCTTTTCCTGTCCTTCTACCTTCGGTGCTGCCGTTAAAAACTTTGAAATGCGTCCATCTAACAGCTTTTTGTCGGTATTGGAGGTGATCACAAAACAGTTTCGTCCCTTTGCGAGCTTGGCAAGTGTGTCGTACACCTCGTCAATCTGAACCTCGTTATCTTCTTTGACTGCTAACTGCGTGCCAATTCCGATTAACAGCATTTCGCTGTTTTTAATTTTATTCCATATTTCCTGTGTCATGTTTCTTCTCCTGTGTATCCGTATCTTGTGCTTCTATCGTATCCATATCGGATACGTCCGTGTCTTCCTGTGGTGCCTTCTTTAAGCAGAACCAGAATGCCACACCTTCGTCTGTATTGTATACGCCAAATGACTGCTTATGCGCATCCATGATCGCCTTTACAATGGACAGACCAATACCGCTTCCGCCGTACTCTCTTGTTCTTGCCTTATCGACCTTATAAAACTTAATCCATACCTTGTCGAGCGAATCCTCCGGAATCGGCTCTCCGGTGTTTGCCACGGTAATTTTAACGCTATCCTTCTGATCTTCTAGCGTAATCGTAATGCGCATATCGCCGCTCACATGATTCATTGCGTTGCTGATGTAGTTCGTGCAGACCTCCTCAATCTTAAACTCATCGGCAAGTACCATGTAGGAGGATGGGTAATTCTTGATTACCTGAATGTCTTTCTTTTGCATCTCAAGTGCACTCGAATTAAGTAGTGTGGTTAACATCTCACAAATATCAAATGTTTCTTCGGTAAGCGCATCCTGACCAAACTCAAGGTGATTTAATGTCAAGAGCTTACGCACCATGCGATTCATCTTCTTTGCCTCGTCGACAATGACATCACAGTAAAATGCTCTGCTCTCTGGATCGTCGCTGATACCTTCCTGAATACCTTCCGCATAGCCCTGAATTAATGCAATCGGTGTCTTTAACTCATGGGAAACATTGGATAAAAATTCCTTTCGCACCTCGTCGATCTGAATTTTTTCATCAATGTCTTTTTTAAGCTGTTCGTTTGCGGTCTGTAATTGATTGATTGTACTTTCTAACTGCTCAGACATGGAATTCATACTGTTTCCCAAAAGGCCAATCTCATTGTCCAAACTACCTGTGTATTTGCTCGTGAAATCCAGATTTGCCATGTGATCTGCAATTTTTGCAAGCTGTAACAATGGCTTTGTCAGGCGGTTGGAAATCGCTGTAATAACAAAGAGCGCAAGCACCATCGCGCCCAAGCAGGTAAACATGAAAAACTGGTTGGAAATCTGTGCACTGTCCTGTACGGCCTCAAGCGGCGTGGACATTAAGAAAAACGTATCATTGCTTAAGGAACCATAGCAATCCATGTAAGAAGTGCCCTCTAATGGATCATAATACTTTAAAATCTTATATTTGTCTGCCTGCTTTAATACGGTGACCGTATCTACATGGTCCCACACCAAAATGTACTGCATCAGACGATGGCGAAGCTCACTTGCCTGCATGTTGGACACACAATTTGCACTCACCTCGTCAAGTGACCAGTCTGATGTTGTCTGAATAAAGGAAATATTATCGGAGTCACGCATGGTCATTAAGACATCGCTGACTTTATCATCGTTCTCGCTGCTGTTGTTAGTCAGCTGATTTAATTTTTCATAGTAATGGACTACTTTTTCCTGTTTTTTCTGATAATAAAAGTCTTTCAGCAGGCCATTGTTTAATCCGATACACAGCACCATTGTCAGCGTGAGGATGACAATAAAGGCAGCCGTGATCTGTGTTCGTATGGATGATTTCATACTGAACCTGTCCTTTCCTCAAGCAATGTGCCTTACTCTACCTCAAATTTATAGCCCATGCCCCAGATGGTGTGAATGTACTCGCCCTTCTCGCCCATCTTGCTTCTCAACTTCTTTACATGCGTATCAATGGTTCTGGCATCGCCAAAATAGTCATAATTCCACACATTATTTAAAATCTTTTCTCGGGACAGCGCAAGTCCTCTGTTTTCCATAAAGTAGGTAAGCAATTCAAATTCCTTGAAGCTAAGCTCGATCTCCTTACCATCAATTGTCACCTGATGAGCGGCCTTGTCGATCACGATTCCACCGCACTCAAGCTTACTGGACTTAACCTGATTGCTTCTCTTTAATACGGCACCAACTCTTGCGACCAGAATCTTCGGGCTAAATGGCTTACTGATGTACTCGTCCACTCCGAGATCAAAGCCGTGCAGTTCGTCCTGTTCTTCGCCCTTTGCCGTCAACATGATTACCGGCACCTGTGAATACTCACGGATTGTCTTTAATACCTGCCAGCCATTCATCTTTGGCATCATGACATCCAATAAAATTACTGCGATATCTTTGTTGTTAAAGAAGGTCTCTACAGCTTCCTCACCGTCTCCAGCCTCGATCACCTCATAACCGTCTCTGGTCAGAAAATCACTTACCAGCTTTCTCATTCTGCTCTCATCGTCTACTACTAATACTTTTATTTTTTCCATGGCATTCTTTCATCCTTTCTTCGTCGTAATTCATCCTGCCGCCATATCTCTCATTAAACTTTGTCAAATGCAAGTTAAGAAGAGCTTTCCCCATCATCCGATTTGCGTCAAATAGTCAGCAAGTTTTTCTTTACTCTAACAAATAAATATGGCAAAGATGTGAACAAAAGAAATGAAAATCAAAAAAGGAAAAATCAAAAAGGCGGCAGGACAAACGCCTACCGCCCAAGCCATGGAACAAATTTGCCTCTGGCTATTTTCTGCAAATTGTGAATTCGATTATTCAATTATCGAATTGAATTCGTAACGATTCAAAACCCCATTTGCCAAATAATTACATGATGTCTTTGTTATCAACGCCATCCATATCGTCGAAATCCTGATTCTCGCCAACCATACCCCAGATGAAAGTATATGCCTGAGAACCGGAACCACTGTGGATTGACCAGCTTGGAGAAATAACAGCCTCTTCGTTTCTCATAACGATGTGACGGGTCTCCTGCGGCTCGCCCATGTAATGCA
>CAVCXB010000067.1:0-16037 GCA_963605535.1 Wujia chipingensis | reverse complement strand
GAGTTTTGAGCGCATGAAAAAGCCTCTTTGAACATGTTTACTAACATGTATTCAAGGAGGCTTTTTGTTATGCGTATTTGTGTTTAATAATCAGTTTCGCATCTTGTAGATCGTTGCCCTCAAAGAGAAGTTTACGATTTAATCTAATACCGCAACCACATGAACCTGTTTCTTGGAAGCATCGTAAGGAATCTGGTTGCCATCAACGGTAACACCGTCAACGATCAGCTTGGAGATACCCTTCTGGCTCTTGTTTGGATTCTGAACTTCGATGGTATAGGTGACATCACGGAACTTTCTAGTGATGGTAAAGCCGGAAAGCTCGGAGGGGATACACGGATCAACGGTCAGTCCATCGTAATCTGGCTGGATACCTAGGATTGCCTGAGAAACATTTAAGAAGGTCCATGCAGCCGTTCCGGTTAACCAGCTGTTCTTTGCCTCACCAAAGTTCTTTGCATCCTTACCAGCGATCATCTGGGAGTATACATATGGTTCGGTGCGGTGAATCTCACTGATATCCTCGATATAAGCAGGGCAGATCTTGCGATATACATCAAAGGCGCGGTTTCCATGACCAACACAGGTCTCAGCGATGGAAATCCATGGATTGTTGTGGCAGAAGATACCAGCATTCTCCTTATATCCCGGTGGATAAGAGGAAACTTCACCAAGCTCAAGGTGGTAATCCTTGTAAGCTGGCTGTAAGAGAACGATGCCGTACTTGGTATCGAGAATCTTTTCTACGCTGGCAAGTGCCTTTTCTGCGTGGCCTTCTTTGATACCAACACCAGCAAGTACACAGAAGCCCTGTGGCTCGATGAAGATCTGACCGTCTTCGCACTCGTGGGAACCAACCTTGTTCTCATAAGCATCATAAGCGCGGACAAACCACTCGCCGTCCCAGCCTGCGGTCAGGATGGTCTGATACATATCGGCTACCTGTGCGTCAGCGTCAGCAGCTTCTTTGGTCAAGCCCTGTCTGCGGCAAAGTTCAGCATATTCTTTTCCGTATTTTACGAACATACCTGCGATGAAGACAGACTCAGCAACTGGTCCCTCGGAAGGTCCGCTTGTCTGGAAGGATTCACCCGGCTCAGAAGAGAAGCAGTTTAAGTTCAGACAGTCATTCCAGTCTGCACGTCCGATTAACGGCAGCTTGTGCGGTCCGCGGTGGGTAACGGTAAAGTTGAAGGAACGATGCAGATGCTCCATTAACGGAACAGCGGTCTCTTCCTTGTTATCAAATGGAACAGACTCATCAAGGATGGAGTAGTCACCAGTCTCCTTAATATAAGCAGCTACTGCCGCAATCAACCACAGCGGGTCATCGTTAAAGCCGCTTCCGATATCGGAATTGCCGCGCTTTGTGAGAGGCTGGTACTGATGGTAAGCACTTCCGTCCTCCATCTGGGTAGATGCGATATCAATGATACGCTGTCTTGCTTTCTCCGGAATCAGATGAACGAAGCCGAACAAATCCTGACAGGAATCACGGAAGCCCATTCCACGGCCAATACCAGATTCAAAATAGGATGCGGAACGTGACATGTTAAACGTAACCATGCACTGATACTGGTTCCATACGTTAACCATACGATTCATCTCAGTATAATCGGACTCAACATGGAACTTGCCAAGCAGTGTGCTCCAGTATTCCTTTAAGTGTTCAAGTGCAGCGTCTGCCTGCGCCTCGGTAGCAAATGCGTTCATAAGAGCCTTTGCCGGAGCCTTGTTTACAACGCCCTGAGACTCCCATTTCTGGTCAGCCGGATTCTCGCAATAGCCAAGTACATAAATGTAAGTCTTGGTCTCACCTGGCAATAAGGAAACGTTGATCTGATGGCTTCCGATTGGAGCCCAGCCGCTTGCCATGGAATTTTTCGACTTGCCTTCCTCAACAACCTGCGGATTGTGGTAGCCGCGGTATGCACCAAGGAAACTGTCGCGGTCGGTATCAAAGCCGTCGACTGGAGCATTGACACCAAAGATTGCGTAATGCTTGCGGCGCTCACGGTACTCGGTCTTGTGGATGATCACAGAACCCATGACCTCAACCTCACCGGTACTGAAGTTTCTCTGGAAGTTTGTCATATCGTCCATTGCATTCCACAGACAGAACTCCACGTAAGAAAATATGGAAAAATTCTTGACAGTATCGGACTCATTGGTTAAAGTTAATTTGTTGACCTCACAGGTGTAGCCCATCGGAACGAAAGACGTAACCTGAGCCTTCAGGCCATTTTTCTTGCCAGTAAAAATGCTGTAGCCCATACCGTGACGGCACTCGTAGCTGTCCAGTTCCGTCTGTATCGGCTGCCAGCCCGGATTCCAGACGGTCTCGCCGTCCTTTATGTAGAAGTAATGGCCGCCGTCATCAAACGGAACATTGTTGTAGCGATAACGTGTAAGGCGCAGAAGCTTTGCATCCTTATAGAAGCAGTAGCCTCCGCAGGTGTTGGACTTGATAGAAAAGAAATCCTCGCAGCCAAGATAGTTGATCCACGGCAGAGGAGTCTTTGGGGTGGTAATGACATACTCTCTGGAGCTGTCATCGAAATAACCGTACTTCATAGCAACCTCCTTTTCTTCGGGTTATCCAAAATTTTCGGTCGGGGAAACCCTGTTACACTCAGTATAGTAGAAACAAAATAAAAAATCAAGAGGAAACGAAAACGTTTTCGTAATTTTTTTGTGGAAAAATGAACAAACCAAAAATTTTAACCTGATTTTTGTGCTTATTGGGGAGATTTACAACGGATTTGAGGTAAGGTTGTAAAGACATTGTAACTATTGTTGAGAGGAGCAAGAAATGATAAAACAATTTTTAGGACATCTTCATACGATCAATCATCACAAGTGGCTGGTCACAAGAGACTGTATTCGAGTTGGTTTGGTCTATCAGGGACTCATGCATGACCTGTCAAAATATGCGCCGGTTGAGTTTCTGGCCGGAGTAAGATATTATGAGGGCGGAAAGCGAAGCCCAATTAATCGTGAGAAGGAAGAGAAGGGCTACTCGCAGGGCTGGCTGCACCACAAGGGGCGCAACCGCCACCATTTTGAGTACTGGATTGATTATGCGGTAAATCCGGCGGACGGTTTTATCGGCGCGAAGATGCCAAAGCGCTTTGTTGCAGAGATGGTCATTGACCGAATCAGCGCAAGCCGCAACTACCAGAAGGACAAGTACACCAGCCGCAGCGCATGGGAGTATTACGCGCATGCAAAAGAAAATTATGTAATGAACGATGAGACACGTTTTCTTTTGGAATATCTGTTAAAGATGACTGCTGTAAAGGGAGAAGCGTACACGTTTGCGTATATGAGAAAAAAGCTGCTGCGTCACCGCTACCGTGATTACCATGTGGTAAATGGAAAGTTAGTATTAGATTAATGCCTATACGCAGCTAATGGAGCGTTCGTGTTAGATAGATGCATGTGTATTCGTGTTTCCCTTAGAATGGACATTGGAATCGACCGTTTCATCAGAGGCAGCCATTGTGGCAAGTGCCCTTCGGATGGAGGAAAGGTGAAGCGTGCAAAGCAGCAGCTCCGAGGTCAAAAGACCAAGCAGATAGCCGCCGATGCCGCCAATCGGAATCAAAAGAACAGCGCCGCCGATGCGAAGCATAAAAGAAAGCAGCGTGTGGACAAGGACAGCACCTGATTTTCCCAGTCCATTTAGAATACTGCCGCAGGTGATGCCAAGATAGAGAAACGGGCACAAAAGAGAGAGCTTTTGAATGTACAAGCCGGCTGTCGGACTATGGAAGAACAGATTGCCAAGAAACGGTCCGGCAAGATAGAAAAATGCTGTGCAAGTGCAGCCAAGTCCGAGAGAAAAAAGAATCGAGGAGCGGCTGTAATACAAAAGCTTTTCACGGCTTTTTGCGGTGTGGGCAGAGGCTACCTTTGGCAGTAACAGTACCGCCATCGAGCCTGTCAGGATAGACGGAAACAAAATAAAAGGCATTGCCATCGCCGTCAGGACGCCAAATAAAGAAAGTGCTTCTGAATCGGACAGACCAAATCGGCGCAGGCAGACGGGGATCATCATGCTTTCGATTGCGGTTACAAAGGTTTGGCTTAGGCGATTTGCGCAGATCGGAGAGGCTGTCAGCGTAAGCTCACGGATGAGTGTGGGATAGGAGACAAGACGCTTTTGTTTTGGCTTTTTTGTTTGAAGACGGCTGCACCAGACAAAAAAGGCGGCAGAGGCTTCGCTTAAAATGGCAGCAAATACCACGTCAGTCAGCACGATTGTCTGTGATTGTCCCATCTTGATCAGCCAGATGACAAGCAGCGTGCCAGCGCGCGTCAGCTGTTCGGCTAATTGCGACAGTGCAGGTTCCCTTGTCTGGCTGTTTGCATAGAAAAAGCCATTGTAGCAAGCATGGATGCAGCAAAATGGAAGAGCAAAGGAAAACATGCGAATGAGCGGCGCACACCGCATTTCCTGTAGGAAACGCCCTGCGATAACATCAGCGCCAAAAAAGAATAGACTACCCGTGAGCACGGCCAGAAAAAGGGCGAGCATCAGCGCGCTGCGAAGAAGAAAGGTCTCCTGCCCGGGGGATTTTTGCGCATAGTCTGCTGCAAGCTTGGAAAGAGCGCTCTGAATGCCCATTGCGCACAGCGAGACACCGATGCCAAACACGACAAGCGACAACTGCAAAAGGCCCATCCCTTCTTCGCCAACGGTGCGGGAAAGAAAAATGCGGATGGCAAAGCCGAGCAGACGACATAAAAGGCCAGAGGCCGTAAGAAAGAGCGTACCCGCCACAAAAGAACTGGAACGACCGCTATGGTATCTTCGGAAAAAGTGATTTTGTCTCATAAAATCTCCAACGTTCGCGTTGATACAATCTATCCTTTTTTCTTGACAATTATGTTTTGAAAATTTATACTGTTGATACCAGGGTTAAAGGTTCTGGAAATTTCTGTCTTTGAGCGAAAAAAGGCAGCGCTGCCGTGGCAGCAGAAATGAGGTTTGTGATGAATTTAAAAGGAAGAGATTTTTTAAAGCTGCTTGACTATACACCAGAGGAGATCACCTATCTGCTTGATCTGGCGGCGGATTTAAAGGATAAGAAGAAAAAGGGTATTCCAATGGACACGTTTCATGGAAAGAACATTGCGCTGATTTTTGAGAAGACCAGCACAAGAACCCGCTGCTCTTTTGAGGTTGCCGCATATGATCTTGGTATTGGCGTAACCTATCTGGATCCGTCCGGCTCCCAGATTGGAAAGAAGGAGAGCATTGCCGACACCGCAAGAGTTTTAAGTCGTATGTATGATGGTATTGAGTATCGTGGCTATGGACAGGATATCGTGGAGGAACTTGCAAAGTATTCCCCTGTTCCGGTTTGGAATGGTCTGACAAATGAATTCCATCCGACCCAGATGCTTGCGGATCTGTTGACCATCCGTGAGCATTTCGGTCATCTGAAGGGCATTCATTTTACTTATATGGGTGACGCAAGATACAACATGGGCAATTCCTTAATGGTAGCCTGCAGCAAGATGGGACTTCATTTTACTGCCTGCACCAACAAGAAGTATTTCCCAGATGAGAAACTGGTTGAGCAGTGCCGTGCATTCGCAAAGGAGAGCGGCGGTTCTGTTACACTGACCGATGATGTCAAGGCAGGAACCACAGGCGCAGATGTAATTTACACCGACGTATGGGTATCCATGGGCGAGCCAGCAGCTGTATGGGGGGAGCGTATCCACGATCTGCTTCCATATCAGGTAAATAAGGCAGCAATGGACAATGCGGCAGAGGGTGCTGTTTTCATGCATTGTCTCCCAGCTTTCCATGATCTGAACACCGGCATCGGAAGAGAGATCTCTGAGAAGTTCGGTTTAAGTGAGATGGAAGTAACCGACGAGGTATTTGAGAGCAGCCAGTCCATCGTATTCGATGAGGCAGAGAACCGTATGCATACGATTAAGGCTGTCATCGCAGCCACCATTTAATTGGAGGCAGCTATGAAGCACAGACGCAAAAGATGGGGCTTAGAAATCACGGAGATTTTGATGTCACTTTTGATTGTCATATCAGCCGTGATTCTGGTGCTGGATTGGAAGCATTATGAATACTTCTTTATTATCGCGTTTGGGGCGGCAGCTCTTTTGTTTTTAGCCAGAGGCATCCGAACCGTGGGTGAGGGCAAAGGTCATCTTGCAGGAGGCATCCTGTATCTGGTCGGTGCCACGCTCATGGTCAGCTGTCTGACGGCAAGCATACTTACGATTTTGGGAGGCAGTCTGTGAAACAAAGATTATTAGAACTTTTGCAGAATACAGAAGAGTTTTTATCTGGGCAAGAGCTATCCGAACAACTGAACGTTTCAAGAACCGCAGTCTGGAAGGTCATGAAGAGTCTCGAGGAGGATGGATACGAAATTGAAGCGGTGCGAAATAAAGGCTACCGTTTAAGGCACGAGCCAGATATTTTGACAAAGGAAAGCTGCGCGAGCCGTATTCACACGAACTGGCTTGGCAAAGAACTTTATGCCTATGATATCACCGATTCCACCAACACCAGATTAAAGCTTGCCGGAGAGCAGGGTGCACCGCACGGAACCGTTGCGGTAGCAAATGCGCAGGAGGCTGGAAAAGGCCGCCTTGGCCGCCATTGGGAGACACCCAAGGGCAGCGCACTTGCCTTCTCCATTTTGCTTCGCCCGCAGATTCAGCCAGAAAATGCCTCTATGCTGACACTCGTTGCCGCACTTGCCGTAAGCCGTGCGCTCGATGCGGTAGCAGGTATCAAGACGCAGATTAAGTGGCCAAACGATATTGTTTATCAGGGAAAGAAACTCTGCGGCATCCTCACCGAGATGAGTGCCGATATGGACCAGATTCACTATGTCATCGTTGGCATCGGAATCAATGTTCAGATGACCGATTTCCCAGAGGAGATTCAGGCAACTGCCACCTCCGTAAGACTTGTCACCGGAAAAGAAATTTTACGAAGCAGCATCCTTGCAAAGATTCTCGAGGAGTTTGAAGATTTGTACGAGCAATTTGTCAGCGTGCAGAGCTTAAAGAATCTGAAAGCCGAATATGAGAGCCGCCTCGCAAACAAGGACAATCGTGTTAACGTACTCGCACCGTCCGGTGCCTGGACAGGAACCAGCCTTGGTATCAGCGAAGACGGCGCACTCCTTGTACAGCGAGAGGATGGAAGCGTTGAGGCGGTCATCGCGGGAGAGGTATCCGTGAGGGGCATCTATGGGTATGTATAACATAACGTTGCGAAGCCCCGAGGTGAAGTGAAACTAAAAGAAAGCACAAAGAGGAATATAATGGAACAAAATGTAGTGCTCTGCGGAGCAAATTCATATGATCAGAAGTACTACCTGAATCAGGAATTTTCCGCGCTGCCGGAAGCCATCAAGCAGGAACTTCAGATTATGTGTGTCTGGTTTACCGAAGACATCGGCGGCATCTTAACGCTCGAGTTTGAGCCAGACGGAACACTGGTCATGAAGACCACGGCAGACGATATGGATTACTATTATGATGAGATCGGTGCAGGCTTAAAGTTGCACCAGCTTCAGAAGCAAAAGCATGAACTGATGGAATCACTTGAACTGTACTATCGCGTCATGTTTCTGAATAAAACAGTAGAAGAGGCAGGAAAAGAAATTTTATGAGGATAGGAACAGTAGAAATTTCCCATCCTGTTGCATTAGGGCCGATGGCGGGGGTAACTGACCTGCCATTTCGTCGTCTCTGCAGGGAAATGGGCTGTGGGCTTTTGTATACCGAGATGGTCAGTGCAAAGGCGTTGTCCTACCACAACAAAAATACGGAGCCGATTTTAGAAACAGAAGAAGGCGAGCATCCGCTTGCAGTGCAGCTCTTTGGAAGCGAGCCGGCGCTTCTTGCCGAGATGGCAAAAAAACTCGAAGAAGGGCCATATGACATCATTGATTTAAATATGGGCTGCCCGGTTCCGAAGGTTGTCAATAATCACGAAGGTTCGGCACTGATGAAAGATCCGGTGCTTGCCGGAAAAATTATCGAAGCGATGGCAAATGCAGTAAAAAAGCCTGTGACCGTCAAGATTCGCCGAGGTTGGGATGAGACAAGCGTGAATGCAGTCGAGATTGCCAAAATTGCACAGGAAAGCGGAGCAGCGGCAGTCGCTGTTCACGGACGAACCAGAAAGCAGTATTACAGTGGAACAGCAGATTGGGATATCATTCGTCAGGTAAAAGAGGCAGTAAAGATTCCCGTTATCGGAAATGGTGATATTACCGATGCAGCGTCAGCAAAGAAAATGATGGAGGAAACTGGCTGTGACGGCATTATGATTGCGCGCGCGGCAAAGGGAAATCCGTGGATTTTTAGAGAATTAAAAGAAGCATTTGAGGGCAAACCAATCAGTCCAAGACCGACCTATAAAGAGGTCTGCGAGATGATTCTTCGTCACGCGAAGATGCAGATCGAGTATGTCGGTGAGCATATGGGCATTTTGCAGATGCGAAAGCAGGTCGCATGGTACACAGCAGGGTATCCGGGTTCCTCAAAGCTTCGTCAGGAAGTCAATCAGGTAACAACTTACGAGGAGTTAAAAAGTCTGTTGACAAGGTTTGCTGTTTCCGATATAATGATTTGAGCGACAGGAGCGTTTCTTGCCGTTTGCTAATTTTAAACATTTAATTAATAATATGATGAGCCTGCAGGCAGGCCGTAGAAAGGCATGGTTACAGTCATGGCAGAAAAGAAAATGATGACCGTCGAAGGTCTGAAAAAGCTGGAAGACGAGTTACACGAGCGTAAAGTTGTCATTCGTAAGGAGATTGCAGATAAGATCAAAGAGGCACGTGAGCAGGGAGACCTTTCCGAGAATGCCGAGTACGATGCAGCGAGAGACGAGCAGCGTGACAACGAGGCAAAGATCGAGGAACTGGAGAATCTGATTAAAAATGCAGTCGTTATTTCTGATGACGATATTGACCACAATGTTGCAAACCTTGGTTCTGCAGTTACACTGAAGGATCTGGAGTCCGGCGAAGAGATGGAGTTCTCTATCGTAGGTTCCGCAGAGGTAAACAGTCTTGAGTTCAAGATTTCAAATGAGTCCCCTCTTGGAAAAGCAATGATTGGAAAGAAGAAGGGCGATATCATTGTCGTAGATTTCATGGGCAATGAAGTAAAGTATCAGGTATTAGACGTAAAGAGATATTAAGAGATATTAAGGATAGGAGTTTTATACGATGGCGGATAATAATCAGGACATTAATCAGCTTCTTAAGGTTCGTCGCGAGAAGCTGGCTGAGCTGCAGGAGCAGGGAAACGATCCATTTACCATTACAAAGTATGATGTGACAGTTCATACACAGCAGATTAAGGACAATTATGACGAGCTTGAAGGAAAAGAGGTTTCCATCGCAGGCCGTATGATGAGCAAGCGTGTTATGGGAAAGGCATCCTTCTGCAACATTCAGGACAGAGACGGCAACATCCAGTGTTACGTAGCAAGAGACAACATTGGAGAGGATGCATATAAGGCATTCAAGAAAATGGATATCGGTGATATCGTAGGTATCAAGGGTACACCATTCACCACCAAGACCGGTGAGAAATCTGTACATGCTGCTGAGGTGACACTGCTTTCCAAGAGCCTTCAGATTCTTCCTGAGAAGTTCCATGGCCTGACGAATACCGACATCCGTTATCGTCAGCGTTATGTCGATCTGATCATGAATCCAGAGGTAAAGGATACCTTCATTAAGCGTTCTAAGATCATCAAGGAGATCCGTAACTTCTTAGATGGAAGAGATTTCATGGAAGTAGAGACTCCAATGCTTGTTTCCAACGCAGGTGGCGCAGCTGCCAGACCGTTTGAGACTCATTACAATGCACTTGATGAGGACGTAAAACTTCGTATTTCTCTGGAACTGTACTTAAAGAGATTGATTGTCGGCGGACTTGAGCGCGTATACGAAATCGGTCGTGTATTCAGAAACGAGGGTGTTGATACTCGTCATAACCCGGAGTTCACACTGATGGAGCTGTATCAGGCATATACGGATTACGAAGGTATGATGGAGCTTACCGAGAGCATGTTCCGTTACCTGGCTGAGAAGGTTTGCGGCAGTACTGTAATTTCCTACAATGGAACACCAATCGACTTAGGAAAGCCGTTCGCACGTCTGACCATGATCGATGCGATCAAGCAGTATGCAGGCATTGACTTCGATCAGATTAAGACCGATGAGGAAGCAAAGGCGTTAGCAGACGAACATCACATCGCATATGAGGCTCGTCATAAGAGAGGCGACATCATTAACATGTTCTTCGAGGAGTACTGTGAGGAGAAGCTGATTCAGCCGACCTTCATCATGGATCACCCGATCGAGATCTCCCCGCTGACCAAGAAGAAACTGTCTGACCCGTCCAAGGTAGAGCGTTTCGAGCTGTATATCAATACATGGGAGATGTGCAACGCATATTCCGAGTTAAACGACCCGATCGACCAGAGAGAGCGTTTTAAGGCACAGGATGCAGCTGCTGATGCAGGTGATGAGGAAGCAAACCACACAGACGAGGATTTCCTGAACGCACTGGAAGTTGGTATGCCGCCGACAGGTGGTATCGGATACGGTATCGACCGTCTGGTTATGCTGTTAACAGACTCCGCAGCGATTCGCGATGTGCTTCTGTTCCCGACGATGAAGAGCATCCCTAATAGGGATTAATCCGACAGACACGCAGGGAAATCCGAGGGTCAGAGCAGAATTTGGAGTTTAACATAAGTGTGTTACAATCCTGTGGACGGTGCTTGGATGTCAATGCGTGAGCATGTAAGAATCCGTGAATCCCTGATGGGTGAGGACGGATTGTATGAGTGAAGTTAATAGATGATTCTTGAGGGGCAGCCTTGAGAAGCGTGCTTAGAAAGGCACTTCGTTATTGATAGAAATATCAGTGACGAGGTGCCTTTTTTGCGTGTTTCGGATGCCTTTGGTGAGCGAAGCGAGTGGCCACGCTTTCCGCTCCCAACCTGCGGTAAACAAGTCAATCCGAGAAAAGCAAAGGAGGCAAACGAGATGGTGAAGACAAGAGGGCTGCCGGATCTGGGAGGATTCCTGGAGGAAAACGGCCGGCAATTAGTGACGTACGGTGAGGGGGCAACAATGTATAGCATCCCATATTACTCATTCGTCCGGTTGGCGAAGGAGGCGGGCGCAAATATCACGCTGCGGAAGAATGCAGTGGTGGATCTGGAAATGGTGGAGGCCTATCTGGAGGAGCATCCGGAGGTGGCTTTGCGGGTCGATCAGGTGAGGAGGTAATCGAAATGTACAAGAGGACAGATTTAAGCGAAGAGGAAATACGGCTCCTCACGAGATGGGCGGCGAAGAAATATGTGAGCCTGGAGGAAGGAGCGGCGCTTTATTCGTTGGGATTACATAATTTCCAGAAGTTGGCGAAGGATGCCAAGGCAACTTACCGGGTAGGCCGCAGGGTGCTGGTCAATACAGAGAAATTTGATGAGTTCATGGAAATGTTCCAGGAAGATCTGGATTAAGCGGAGGTGCAATATGGGAAAAGTGATAGCCATTACCAATCAGAAGGGCGGTGTGGGAAAGACAACGGTGACTGTCAATCTGGGTGTCGGACTGGCAAGAGAAGGAAAGAAGGTGCTGCTGGTGGATGCGGATCCGCAGGGATCGCTGACAGCGAGTCTCGGGTTTGTGGAGCCGGATGATATCAACAGAACATTGGCGACGGTGATGCTGGAGGTGATGAATGACACAGAGTTTGATCCGGCAGATGGGATCCTGCATCACGCAGAAGGCGTGGATCTGCTTCCGGCGAATATTGAGTTGTCCGGTCTGGAGGTGGCGCTGGTCAATGCGATGAGCCGGGAGGTGATCCTGAAGCTGTACATTGATAGGATCCGGGATCAGTACGATGTGGTGCTGATCGACTGTATGCCGTCTCTGGGCATGATGACGATCAATGCACTGGCGGCTTCGGATGAGGTGATCATTCCATGCTGTGCGAGTTATCTGCCGGTGAAGGGATTGGAGCAGCTGATGGCAACGATCGTGAAGGTGAAGAAGCATCTGAACCGTAAGCTCCGGATCCGAGGGATTGTCATGACCATGACGGATTTCAGAACCAATTATGCGAAGGACATCGCGGAGATGATCCGGGGAGGATACGGCGCCAAGGTGGGCGTGTTTGATACGACGATTCCGTTCTCGGTGAAGGCGGCGGAGCCGAGTGCAGAGGGCGTGAGTGTATTCCGGCATTGTCCGGGCGGCAAGGTGGCCGGGGCCTTTGCAGAACTGACGAAGGAGGTGCTGGGCTGATGGTGGAGAAGAAATTGAGACCGGGGCAGAAGGCCCGGATGGTGAGTGTGGATGAACTTCTGGGTGTTGAGGGCGAGGAATCCAGTCTGGAACTGGAGATCGATAAGATCCAGCCGTTTCAGAATCATCCGTTCAAGGTGGTGGACGATGACAAGATGGAGGAACTGGTCAACAGTATCCGCCAGAACGGTGTGCTGACGCCGGTGTTGGTAAGGCCGACGGATGATGGCGGCTATGAGATGATCTCCGGTCACCGGCGAATGCATGCGGCGCAGAGAGCAGGACTTACGAAGATTCCGGCGATCATCCGGGAACTGACCGACGATGATGCCACCATCGTCATGGTGGAAGCCAATTCCCAGAGGGAGGAGGTGATGCCGAGCGAGAAGGCATTTGCCTATAAGATGCGGTATGAAGCCATGAAACGGCAGGGAAGCAGACGTGATTTAACTTCGTACCAAGTTGGTACGAAGTTGCGGGCGGATGAGGAACTGGCAAAGGATGTGGGCGAAAGCAAGAACCAGGTATACCGCTATATCCGCCTGACGGAACTGATACCGGAGCTGTTGGAGATGGTGGATGCAAAGAAGCTGCCGCTAGTGACGGCGGTGGACATTTCACATATCGATCATGAGATTCAGCAATATCTGTATGAGTACATTCGGGAAAACGGCATGGTGAAGTCCTATCAGGTGAGCGCACTCCGGAAGTATCTGGAGGATGCCGGGACGATCGGGCAGAGCAAGATGATCAGCGTCCTGAATGAAGTGCTGAGTGGGAAGACACAGACCAAGTCCGTGCATTTCAGTGAGAAGAAGCTGCGGAAGTATTTCTCCTCCAATTACACGACGAGGGACATGGAGAAGATCATGATCCGGCTGTTGGAAAAGTGGAAGGAAGAACAGGAGGGCGCTCATGGCATTTAATTATTTTTACGGTGCGCAGGCAGATCTGTATGGGTTTGTGAGAATCCCGAAGCTGCTGATGACGGAGAAGGCATTTGAACAGGTTTCGGTGGATGCCAAGCTGTTGTATGGTCTCTTGATTGATCGGATGGGGATGGCGCAGAAGAATCACTGGATCGATGAAGAAAACCGGGCCTATGTGCTGTACCCCATCCGCGAGATCCAGGAGGACATGGGTGTGTCGAAGAAAAAGGCGATCGCTGCCCTGGCAGAATTGGAGGACCTCGGACTGGTGGAGAAACGTGCAAGGGGAATGGGGCTTCCGAACCTGCTGTATATCAAGAATGTGGCGGCAGCGTGTAAATAAATCAGTGCCGGAGCGGTGTGAGTGAGGTGCCGAAAATGCACTTCATACGCAGCGGCTCCGGCCGGAAAGGAGGGAAATCAATATGGAACAGGAAGGGAAATTCCGATATTTCACGGGACAGGAAACGCAGCAGTTTCAGTTTATCCCGGTGCCGATGGCGCTTCTCACGGATCCGAAGTACGCGGGCTTATCCAGTGATGCCAAGCTTTTATATGCGCTGCTTCTCAGCAGAATGAATCTGTCCAGGAAAAATCAGTGGATTGATGAGGAAAACCGCGTGTTTATCTATTATTCCATCGAGGATATCGCGGCGGATCTGCATTGCGGTCGCAATAAGGCAATCAAGGCCCTGCAGGAACTGGATACGGAGAAGGGCATCGGTCTGGTGGAGAAGAACAGGCGGGGACAGGGAAAAGGCAGCGTGCTGTATGTGCTGGATTTCTTTGAAGAGGAGGATCAGAAGTTTACAAATCAAACTTCTGAGGAAAAAGAGGCCGGTTCAGAAGTTTATATTTCAAACTTCAAGAAGTCCCAAAATCAAACTTCTAGAAGTCCTGAATGTAAATTTCTAGAAGTCCGAAATGAGGACCCAAGAAATAATAATATTAATAATATATACAAGAGATATATAGAATCTAATCCTATCGTATCTGCCGGAGAGTCCGTGTCGGCAGCAGACGGAGCCGCACGATGCGATATCGATGAGATGTCTGCATACAGAGAGATCATCAGAGAGAATATTGATCTGGATGTTCTGCATCAGCAGTATCCGCATGAGCCGGAACTGGTGGAAGGAATCTTTGACCTGATTCTGGAGGCGGTCCTGGCAAAGGGAGAAACGGTGCTGATCGCCAGTAATCGGTATCCGCAGGAACTGGTGAAGAGCAAGTTCCTGAAGCTTAATTACAGTCATATCGAGTATGTGATTGAGTGCTTGAAGAGCAATACCACAAAGGTCAACAACATCAAGAAATATCTGTTGGCGGCATTGTTTAACGCGCCGTCAACGATTGATGGATATTATCAGGCGGAGGTCAATCATGACATGCCGCAGTTCGCAGCGATGAGTCGCTGATCATCTGGCCGGTGAGGCAAAAGCTTTGCCGGCTGTCTGAAAAACAATTCAAGGAGGATCCAATCATGGCAGGAATCAAGGAATACAGGAACATGAAGGTATATGAGCAGAGCGGCTACAACTATAAGCGCACACCGACCATTATGCTGAAGGGACAGTGGCTCCGGGATCTGGGCTTTGAGGAAAATATGCCGATCCGGGTGCATTGCGAGGATGGCATCCTTACGATCACGAGGGCAGAGGAAGCACAGGTAACGGCATCCACGATGGTGGCGGAGGCAGAGCCGGAGTACGGGAGGAAAAAGAGATGAGACCGATGGATAGACTGAAGAGCATTTTTGTGCTTATGATTATTGTGATGATTGCCCTGGCGGTTATTTATCGTCAGGAGTTGGGTGCCTGGATGGCGGATCAGCTGATGGGAGAGAGCGCATCACAGCTGCAGGAACTGCTGAGATAGGAGGTATGGATGTTTCAGGCGGAAAGCATACGAAAACTGGATCCTGGATATTTCAACATCATTCTGACCAGTGATCATGATGTGACGATCCAGAGCAAGAATACCGGGCATTACTGGTATCTGCATTGTGTCGGCTATCCCAGTGAGGAGAGCCTGGTGATCTTTCATAAGCATCAGTTCCGGTATCCCTATCACCGGCACGGAAGAGCCAATACCCTGCGGCAGGCGGTGAAGAGGATCCAGGGGCATGATGTGTTCCAGATGAATGGAAGGAAGTAACGGAATAACGAACATAGAAAGGCAGAGGCCGCCGGCGGAGATGCAGAAATTTGAGCATCTGAGACGGGCGGTTTCTGCCTTTTCTTTGATTGAGTCAGTTACAGAACTTTGAAAGTCCATTGATGAGATCTTAAAGATTTATCATTGAGGTTTGCAGAGAAAAGTGCTATGATAGATTCTGAAAAATTTTATAATTTTGTGATTGTTTAACGCCGCATCGCTGCATCGCTTTGCGATGCGCGATGTGGCGGTTCAGAGGCGCTCCGCGCCTTGACCGCCACCAGAAAAAGCTTATAAAAGCTTCGCCGAGCAAGCGCTGCTCAGCTTTTTATAGTTTTTTCTGGTGGTGCTAAACGATTATCATATTTTCAGGAACAGAAATGGGGACGCGAGGTGCCTGATTATGACGATTAGTTACAAGAAATTATGGAAGCTGCTGATTGATAAGGACATGATGAAGAAGGATCTGCAGCGGGAGGCGCATATCAGCTGGGCGACGATTACGAAGATGTCCAGGGGTGAGATCGTCAGCACGGAGGTGCTGATGAAAATCTGCAAGGTGCTGCACTGCGATGTGGGCGACATCGTTGCGTTCATTGAGGATGAA